>NZ_CP113977.2:2443043-2748424 GCF_026870175.2 Flavobacterium aestivum
AATTAAGTATAACCGAAAATGCTTTGTTCATTGTCTCTTGAACAGATGAAGCATTGGGTTGGTATTGCCAACCATGATATTGGGTTCCGTTGTAAGCTAATTTTATAAAATATCTCAAAATAAGTATTAAGCATTTAGTGTCAGTGTTCGATTGTGATATTTTATAATCAGACAGTTCTGACAGAATTTTTTAGATGCAAATTTACAAAGAATGTGTTTCGGTTGGTTGTTTTTTATTTAAAACTAGAATGTTTAATTTTGTCGAAATGTCCTAGACCTGATTGAAGTTGAAATCCTTTTTTGTTTTTCTTTAAAAATAAAAAGATTGTTTTTTATTGAGCTTTTATTAAAGTAAAAGTTCAGTGAATTACATTTGAAGCTGAAAGCAGGAATAAACTACTAAAAAATGACAAAAATCCTTTTACTTTCCGATACTCACAGTCATATTGATGATACTATTTTAAAATATGTTAATCAGGTTGACGAAGTTTGGCATGCTGGAGATATTGGAGATTTGGTAGTTACAGATACAATAAAGAAATTAAAGCCCCTGCGCTGTGTTTATGGAAATATTGATGATACAAAGGCACGATTAGAATTTCCGTTGCACAACCGCTTTTTCTGTGAAGGTGTTGATGTCTGGATTACGCACATAGGTGGTTATCCTGGCAAATATAACCCAGCTCTGAAAGATGAAATGGCATCAAATCCACCAAAGTTGTTTATTTGTGGACATTCACATATTCTTAAAGTAATTTTTGATAAAAAGAATAATCTGTTGCATATGAATCCTGGTGCTGCGGGAATAAGCGGTTTTCATCAAGTAAGAACGATGCTTCGTTTTGTAATTGATGGGGACAAAATAAAGGATTTGGAAATTATAGAAATAGGGAAGAAGACATAACTATTTGATGATCGGTTGTAAATGCAGCTATATATTTTAGTAAAGATTTTTTGTTTTTTAGGATGGCTAATCACTAAAATTGTTTGCAACAAATTTAGTTTTATGGATTTAGAATAGGTGTTTTTAAGGTAATTGTAGTTCCGGTATTAAGAATAGAATTGATAACGAATTCACCTTTCATATTATTCATTCGGGCTCTAATTTGGTTAATACCAAAGCCATCTTTTAGTTCAAATTCATTGTCTATAAAACCATTTCCGTTATCAGTAACCACAATAAGAAGGTTGTCATTCATTTCTTCTAAAGCGATTTTTGCATTAGTGGCTTGGCTATGTTTAATAATATTGTTTAGTAATTCAGTAATTATAAAATAAAGTTTCATCTCAAATTCTTCGTTGTAGCGTCTTTTTATTGGGACTAAACTGTTGAATTCTATTTTGATATTTGAATTAGAATTTTTTTCACATAAATCATCTAGACCATATAGCAATCCAAATCGAACTAGAAGTGAAGGCATAAGTTCGTGGGATAAACTTCTGATTTGATTATGGGCTTCTTCAAGTATTATTTTAGTTTTTAATATTTCTTCTGGTTGTGCAATATTTGTAGAAGTAAAAACCTTGAGGTGTATGCCCGCAGAGGAAAGTAAAGAGCTAATATTATCATGCAAAAAAGAGGCTATTTTTTTTCGCTCTAATTCTTGTCCATCTATAGAAGCATTAATGATGTTTTCCTGTATTTTGCTTTGTAAATCATTGAGTTTGTTTTTTTCTTTTAAGCGAAGATTCTGAACGAAATAATAGAAAAAAACTACGGCAGATATGAAAAGTAAAAAAATGAAAATTACAATTTTTTTGTTTCTGGATTGTTCTTCAATCAGTTTGTTTTGTTTGATTTTATACTTGGTTTCAATTTTGTCAATTTCTCTTTTGTATTGATCTAATTCAATATTCATCCCAATTATATTGGCTTTTTTGAGCTTTTCTTCGATGTTGAGTTCATCGGTAATTTTGTTGTATAGATGAAGATTTTGATAAGCCTCTTTATAGCGACCATTTTTATTTAAGAAATTTGAGTACTCTAAGTAAGAGTATGATAAATCAGATTTTTCGTTTCCGGAGTTACCATATTTAATAGCTAGATTGAAATATTTTGAGGCTTTTTCATTATCGTTTTTGTAGTTATAATACATTCCGTTCAACATGTATACAGCAACAATTGTTGTTTCATTTCCGTGAATGGGTTGGTATTGGTTGATGTATTTTAGATAAGGAAAACCTTCTTGGAATTTATTAATATCGAAATAGGCCCAAGTAATATTTAGATTAGTAAGTAATATTTGTTCAGTGTCATTGATTTTTTTACTGATGCTTAATGACTTTTTGTAATAATAAATGCCTTTGTCATATTGTTTTTTGTCAAAACAATATATGTTTCCCAAGTTGTTGTAAAACTGGTTTTTTAATATGTTGTTATTGGTTTTCTTGGCATAAGAAAGCCCTAGATTATAGTAGAATAAAGCCTTGGTCGGTTCGGTTAACTCATCGAAGTTTGCGGCAATTACTAAATAAGAATGGGCAATTAAATCGTAATTTTTATTATTGATGGCATTCTCTAAGGCAACTCTTGATTTTAGTAATGATTTTTCATACTCACTATTGTTTCTTTCAGTACTGGCGGCATTTATTAATAGAGTGATTTCTTTATCTGTAAGTGTTTTTTTTTGAGCAAAAGAAATTTTACTAAAAAAGAGCACTAGTGCAAATGTTAATAGAAAAAGAAATCGATTTTGAAACATAAATGAACTCAATCAGTATAAGAAGGATTGTTGAATTAGAATAAGTTTATTAAATCTTAAGAAATAATTAAATGGTTGTTCATGGCATATTTGACTATGCTTATGGTGTTTTTTGCTTTTAATTTTTTTAAGATATTTTTCCTGTGTGTTTCAACAGTGTTTGTACTAATAAACAGTTGTTCACTTATTTCTTTTCCACTATATTCTAATGCAATCAAGATGATGATTTCTATTTCACGCTCTGTCAGCAAAGGGTTTACTTTGGGCTTGTAGATATTTAGCTTAGGGTTATTTTTAATAGCTTTGTTGAATATTTTTTCACGTATAGATTCGCAAAAATATTCTTCACCATTTGCTACAGCCTGTACCGCCTCAATAATATTTTCGCCGGCACATTGCTTCGTTAAATAACCACTAACACCTAAATCCATAATTTCTTTTATTAGTTTTAGATCATCATAGCTGGAAAGAATGATAACTTTGCAAGGGAATCCTTTTTTTGCAAATTCCTTAACCACTTCAATGCCGTCTTTTTCGGGCATACTAATATCCAATACCAAAATATCGGCATTGTTATTTATGACATCGTCATAAATAGTAGTTCCGTTTAATGAAAAACCTACGACTTCAAAATTAGGTATGGTGTTTAGTAATGTTTGAATTCCGTGGATAATTATTTTATGATCGTCTGCTAGATGAATTCTTGTATTTGCTGTCATGTTTTCTTGAACTGGTTATCAAATTTATGAAAAAAAAATGATTTTTGAAGATTGTATTTCTGTGTTTTTTTAGAAAATAATAGTTCTTTTCTGTAATAAAAAAACCCGAATTATTACATTCGGGTTCTCTTCGCACATTAATAAATTAATTTTATAGGTTTACCTCAATCGATCCACAGATTTTACAAGATCTTCATCCTTCTTGATGGCTTTGTTTGCCAAGACTAATAGTACAATGGCCAAGATAGGTAGAAACATCCCAATACCTTTCTCTGAAACAGCAGGTGTTCCTCCAGATAGATTTAGTGAATGATATACAAACAATCCTAATAAAATCAAATTTAATACGATATTCAATCTGTTAACAACAAATTGAGTTTGTCTTTTTTTAAATGTTATAATGCTATAAACAGTTATTGCAGTACTTAATCCTAACAGAATAACAAAGATTTGATTTTGCATAAAAAAATAATCTTTTCCGTTATCCATTTTCCATAAAGGAAAAATATATGGCAAAATCCCTACTACAATAAAAGTAAGGAATAAATATATAGTCTGAATTCTTTGTATCATGTTCTTAAAAATGTTCTACAAAAATATATTTTCTTTTTATTAAATACTATTGTATGATAAATTTTATTTGTATTATTGCATAACATTACCGTAAGCACTTCATACTGCGGTCTATTTAACTAAGATACTACCAAAAAATCTTTACATTATTTCCAAATTAATTAAACAAATAGAACATTCATGTTTGATATTTCTGCATTAAAAGAATTGAAGCTTTCTGAGCTTCAAGAAATAGCTAAAACAGCTAAAACCATAAAATATAACGGTGTAAAAAAAGAAGCTTTAATTAGTCAAATTTTGGAACATCAAGCTGCAGCTGTTGCATCAACTGTAGAAAAAAAACCGGAAGAGAGTGTTACAGAAGATAAGCCTAAAAGAGCTCGGATCGCTCCCGCGAAAAAAGCTGCTCCTCAAAAAAATGCTACTTCTTCCAAAAAAGCTGCACCCTCTTTGTTTGTAAATGAAGAAGATAATGTAAATGAAGAAAGTAAAGAAGAAACCCAAGAAGTAGTTGTTGTTCCAGAAAAAAAGGAAAAAACTATTTTGCCAGTCAAAGATGATGTTAAAGATGATGAAAAGAAGGATGAATTGCCTCAAAAAAAGGAAGGTAAAGTAGTAAAGTTTAGTAAATCTGCTTACGAGAAAAAGCTGGCTTTGCAAAAAGAAAGAGAAGCTTTAAAAGAAGCTGCAGCTGTTGAAGCAACTCCTTCAGATACTAATTCTGAAGTAGCAGTAGAACCAACCGTACAGACTGAAAAACCTGCTATTGAAAAAAAAATAAACCCCAATCAATTAAATAAGAAGGTTCAGAATCAAAACGGGAATAACAATCCAAACCAAAATCAGAACCCGAATCAAAATCAAAATCCAAACCAAAATCCTAATTTTAAAAACAAAAAAAGTAATTTCAAAGATTCTGATTTTGAATTTGATGGAATTATAGAAAGCGAAGGTGTTCTTGAAATGATGCCTGATGGATATGGTTTCTTACGTTCTTCGGATTATAATTACTTAGCTTCTCCAGATGATATTTATTTGTCTACTTCACAAGTGAGATTATTTGGTTTAAAAACGGGTGATACGGTAAAAGGAGTGGTTCGACCTCCAAAAGAAGGAGAAAAGTTTTTTCCTTTAGTACGCGTTTTAAAAATAAATGGACACGATCCACAAGTTGTCCGAGATAGAGTTTCATTCGAACATTTAACTCCAGTTTTTCCAACTGAAAAATTTAGATTGGCGGAAAAACAAAGTACAATTTCTACCCGAATTATTGATTTGTTTTCTCCTATAGGTAAAGGGCAACGTGGAATGATCGTAGCACAGCCTAAAACGGGTAAAACCATGCTTTTGAAAGAAATTGCTAATGCAATTGCTGCTAATCATCCTGAAATTTATTTGATTGTTTTATTGATAGATGAACGTCCTGAAGAGGTTACGGATATGCAACGTAGTGTGCGTGGAGAAGTTATTGCTTCTACATTCGATAGAGAGCCTCAAGAACACGTAAAAATTGCTAATATAGTTTTAGAAAAATCGAAACGTTTGGTAGAATGTGGTCACGATGTTGTAATTCTTCTAGATTCTATAACTCGTTTGGCAAGAGCTTATAATACTGTTCAACCAGCTTCTGGTAAAGTATTGAGCGGAGGGGTAGATGCTAATGCATTACAAAAACCTAAACGTTTCTTTGGAGCAGCTCGTAATGTTGAGAATGGTGGTTCATTAAGTATTATTGCAACAGCATTGACGGAAACAGGTTCTAAAATGGACGAGGTTATCTTTGAAGAATTTAAAGGGACTGGTAATATGGAATTGCAATTGGATAGAAAAATTGCTAATAAACGTATCTTCCCGGCTATTGATTTAACATCGTCAAGTACCAGACGTGATGATTTGTTGTTAGATCAAAAAACATTACAAAGAATGTGGATTATGCGTAAATATCTTTCGGATATGAATCCAATAGAAGCTATGGATTTTATTAATGACCGCTTTAAGAAAACTAAAAATAATGATGAGTTTTTAATCTCTATGAATGATTAATGAAGAGTTTCTAAGCTTCTAAGTTCAAAGATTCTAAGTCATATAAAAAAAGTCCTCGAGATAATCGAGGACTTTTTTTGTATAGACTTTATAATGTGAATTAGCTTTCCTTTCTTTCTAATAAAGCCATATAAAAGCCGTCAAAGCCAGACTCAGATGCTAATAATTTATGATCTTTTATGAAATTGAATTGTTTGCCAATATCAGTTTTTAAGAAACGAGCAATTTGTTCTTGATTTTCAGATGGTAAAATAGAGCAGGTCGCATAAACTAATTTACCGCCTGGCTTCACAATTTTTGAGTAACTTTCTAAAACTTCTGACTGTACTTTACGAATGTTATCAATGAATTCAGGTTTTAGTTTCCATTTAGAGTCTGGATTTCTTTTAAGTACCCCTAAACCACTACATGGAGCATCAATCAAAACTCTATCAGCTCTTTCGTGAAGCTTTTTGATGACTTTTGTAGAGTCAATAATACGGTATTCGATATTGAAAGCGCCGTCTCTTTTAGCTCTAAGCTTTAGTTGTTTTAATTTGCTTTCGTATAAATCCATTGCGATTAATTGTCCTTTGTTTTCCATCAAAGAAGCGATGTGCAATGTTTTTCCTCCGGCACCAGCACAAGTATCTACTACACGCATTCCTGGTTTTACATCTAGGAAGTGAGCAACTAATTGCGAATTGGCATCCTGAACTTCAAAAAGCCCTTGTTTAAAGGCATCTGTCAAGAATACATTGGCTCTTTCTTTTAAAACTAAAGCGTCAGGTTGATTTTTTAAGAACTCTGTTTCGATGTTTAAATCCATCAAAATAGCTCTTAAGTTTTCTTTTGTAGTTTTGAGGGTGTTGACTCTTAAAATTACTTTTGCAGGCTGATTTTGAGCTGCAATTTCTGTAGCCCAAACTTTTTCACCTAGTTCTTTTACTCCCAATTCATCCATCCAGTCCGGAATAGATTCTTTTAAAGCTCTTACTTTTGAAAGCTCATCAAAACGACCTTTGATTTTTCGTTCCGGAGTTCCTTCTAATTGTCTCCAATCTGGAATTGGATATCCTCTTAAAACTGCCCATACAGCAAACATTCTCCAAAGATTATCTCTGTCGTATGGTTCTTTTACTTCGGCAATTTCGGCATATAATCTTTTCCAACGTACGATTTCGTAGATGGTTTCAGCAACAAATTTTCTATCTGAACTTCCCCAACGTTTGTCTTTTTTTAGGGATCTCGCGACTACTTTATCCGCATATTCTCCTTCGTTAAAAATAGCGTTGAGAGCATCGATGGTAGTGTAAACTAAATTTCTGTGTAATCTCATTTTGAATAATTGAAGTGCAAAGGTACTATTTATTGATTAAAACTAAGATTTATATTTTAATCAAAAAAAAACACTGTTTTGTGACAGTGTTTTTTAGGTATTTTTAGTTTTTAACGTATACTCTTGTTAGTCCAATGTTTTCTGGTGGATGAAGTACCATTGGGAATTTCTCTATTTTTACAGAGCTACTGTCTAATCCAAAAGCACTTTCTTCGGAAAGACTTAGTTTTTTAATAAAGAAATATGAATTCATAATCAATTTTTCATGCCAAAGCATGTCGCTATCATTGGATAAGAATTTTTCAGATAATACGAATTTAAAATCTCCAATAATGTTGTTTTTGTTCAAAGACTCGTATCTACTGGTAATATCTACTTCGCCATTTTTCACCATGTCTTTGATAACTTCTTTAAACATCAAGTTGATTTTTGTAGGCTCTCTAAAACCTAAATTGAAATCAACGCGGTATAAATCGTCTTTTAGAATTTCTTTTACTTTGTATTCTGTTTTATATGGTTCAGATAAAATATTTACGTGTACAAACCAGTAAATATCAGCTCTTTTTGGTCTTTTTTGTAATATTGAATACATTACTTTTTCTTCTATTTCATCACCACGATTGGCATTAGTCATATATACTAAATGCGTTGCGTATTTAGGAATAGATAAGTCAGCACTTAATTCTTCCAGTACTTTTTTGTAATCGTCTATTTTTACAACTTTAGTGTAGCTTTTACTAATTTGTTTTGCTCTATACCAAATGGTCATAACAGCAATCAAAATCATGGCAATAAAAAGTGTTACATAACCACCTTCTGCAAATTTTGTAATGTTGGCAGCCAAGAAGCTGAGTTCTATCGCTAAATAACTAGTGATTAATGGAACGAAAAAGTACCATTTTACTCTTTTCATTATCAAATAATAATTTAGTAAAACGGTTGTCATTATCATACATAGAATGATGGCCAATCCGTAGGCATGTTCCATATTGCTTGATTCTTCAAAGTGCAAAACGATACCGACACAGCCAAAAAACAGCAACCAGTTTATAGATGGGATATATAGTTGCCCTTGTAATTCAGTAGGATATTTGATTTTAACTTTTGGCCAAAAGCTTAGTTTCATGGCTTCGTTTATCAAAGTAAAGGATCCAGAAATAAGTGCTTGCGAAGCAATCACGGTTGCAAGGGTTGCAATAACAATTCCAAAAGGTTTAAACCATTCTGGCATCATTAAATAAAAAGGGTTTGCAAATTTCCCGCCTAAGCTTTGTAATGTTACACCTTCATGATGTATTAAGTATGCAGCTTGTCCGAAATAATTAAGAACCAATGCAGCTTTTACAAAAATCCAACTGATTCTGATGTTTTTTCTTCCGCAATGCCCCATGTCTGAATATAAGGCTTCGGCTCCAGTGGTACAAAGGAAAACAAAACCTAATACAAAAAAGCCTTCCGGATGAATAGATAATAAGTTATAAGCATAATAAGGATTTATTGCTTTGAAAACCTCTGGGTGCATAGATATTTGATAAACACCTAATGTTGCCAACATTCCAAACCAAATAAGCATCATTGGAGCAAAAAACTTACCAACCAATTTAGTTCCAAATTGCTGAATTGTAAATAATACTAAAAGAATTCCAATTACAATCGGGACTGTGTTTATGTGAGGGAAGTAACTTCTCATTCCTTCAACGGCTGAAGATACAGAGATAGGAGGTGTAATGATTCCGTCTGCAAGTAAGGCACTACCTCCAATAATGGCTGGGACAATCAACCATTTAATTTTAGTTTTCTTGACTAAGGCATACAAGGCAAAAATTCCACCTTCACCATGATTGTCTGCACTTAATGTGATTAATACGTATTTAATCGTAGTTTGTAAAGTAAGTGTCCAAAAAACACAAGATATACCACCTAAAACAATGTCTGCGTTTATGATATATTCGCCAAGTATGGCTTTCATTACGTATAATGGAGATGTTCCGATATCTCCATAAATTATTCCTAGAGAAATTAATAAACCGCCTAAAGTTAATTTACTGTGGAGGTCTTTGTGCGTTGCGCTCATCTATATTCTTTATAAAAACTCGTCAAATTTACTATTTTTAAACAAAATAGAATGACTTATTTCTTAAAATATAAAAAAGGCTTGGTGTGTAAATTCCAAGCCTTTTTTTTGAATTTAAAATAGTTCTAGATTCTTCTGTTTGAGCTTCTTGAACTATAATCTGTATTTCTTTGTGATTCAGATCTTTGTGAGTTGTTTTCTCTCTGATAGTTTCCTCTGTTTTCAGAATAGTCTCTTTGACGCTCTACACTCTGATTGTTATTTTCTCTTTGAGTATTTGTTCTATTTTGAGAATAATCTCTTTGAGAGTAGTCTTTTTGAGGTTCTGTTCTTTGAGTATATACTCTGTTTTGTGAATAATCTCTTTGAGATTCTACTCTTTGTGTAGCATATTCTCTTGGTGCACTCGTTCTATTTTGACTGTATTCTCTTTGTGAATTACTGTTGTAATTGCTGTTGTTTCTTGAATAATCAGAATTGTTTCTAGAGTAAGCAATCTCATTTCTAGATCTATTATTGTTATTGTATCTTCTTTGATCTAACTCATATCGGTTAGCTACTTGATAGTTTCTTCTAGAAAACGAGTAGTTTGGATATCGTTTTTCATACCAATTACAGCTATAAGAATTATAAATTACCGGAGCTCTGTAACATCTTCTATAATTCACATAATTGTATTTGTTGTAATAGTTTACGCAGCCATATATATTGCTTCTATATCTGTATAAAGGATATGGAGTCCAAGAATAGTAATAGCTTGGGTAATAATTCCATGTCCAAGAAGAATAGTAAGGTTGGTAACTATTGATCCATAATGAAGCATAGATTTGAGGCGTATATGAGTATTCTGGTTCATAAATGTAATTTTGACCATACATATAAGTGTTTCCAACTATTTGTATAGAAACGTTGTTACTTCTGTCTTTTTCTACTTCTATTGTAGCAACGTCTTGATAGAGGTCACGACCAATAACAGACTGTATAATGATTATGTGTGTACTTTTTTCTATAGATTCAATTACTCTCAAGTAGTCAACTTGATTGTCGTCATTTAAATCTAAGTTCGATATTTTAGTTCTAGGGTCGTTTAATCTTCTTTCGAAATCTTTTAAGTTTTGTGATTCGCCAAAGATTGAAGACACGGCTCTTAAATCTAAATTATCGCTAATTTCAGAGTTCATTGCGTTTACCGTTGTCCTGTCCTGTGCATTTATTTGCAATGCAAAAAATGTAGTTATAAGTGCTACTAACTGTAATTTTGCTTTCATGGCTATTTGGGTTATTGTTTGTATTGAGATATAAACAACAATTGTGCCATAAATAAATGATACTGCTATTTTTTGTTTGATATTATTATATATTTGTTTGAAAAAACGTAATACAATGAGAAAATTTTTTATAACTATTCTGTTTTTGAATACTTTATTTTTTGTTGAAGCTCAAAACCCTGCTAAAAATAAAAGCACACAAGCTGTTTTTAGCACAGTGAAAATAGATATTTTGTTTCAAGATAAAATAAGTATTAGGGCAATAGTATTGGATAATAGTAAAATATGGTATGCTGCAGACCAAGGTAGATTTGGTTTTTATGATTTAAAATCAAATAAAAAATTTGAAAAGGTTATAAAAAAAGACACCCTAAATATTGAGTTTAGAAGTATAGCAAAAACATCTAAATTTATATATGCACTTAATGTTGCCAACCCTGCATTGTTGTATCGAATTACTAAAGACGGGAAAGAGGCGCAGTTAGTATATCAGGAAAATGACAAAAAAGTTTTTTATGATAGTATGCAGTTTTGGAATGATAATGATGGAATAGCAGTTAGTGATCCTGTAGAGGACTGTCTTTCGGTTATTGTAACCCATGATGGTGGAAATACATGGAGTAAGATTCCTAACAATCAATTGCCAAAATTGTTTGAGGGTGAAGCTCATTTTGCCGCAAGTAATACAAATATTATTATAAAGGGGAATGATACCTGGATTGTTTCTGGTGGAAAAAAATCTAGAGTTTTTTATTCATCTGATAAAGGGAATTCTTGGGAAGCCGTTGAAACACCAATAGTGCAAGGAAAGCAAATGACGGGAATTTTTACTGCAGATTTCTATGATAAGAAAAAAGGTTTTATTGCAGGTGGGAATTATGAAGTGCCAAGTCAGGATTTTGAGAACAAGGCTGTTACCAATGATGGTGGAAAAACTTGGCAACTTATTGCCGAAAAACAAGGATTTGGTTTCGCTTCCTGTGTGCAGTATGTTCCTAACAGTAACGGAAAAGGATTGGTAGTTGTTGGTGCATCTGGGTTGACTTATTCATCAGATGGAGGGAAAACCTGGATACAATTGCTACAAGACAAAACGTTGTTTACAATTCGTTTTTTAGATAAAAATACCGCGATTGCCGCTGGTCGCAATAAAATGATTCGAATTCGTTTTAAATAAAAAAAAACTCCTGTTTAATAGTAACTATCAAACGGGAGTTTAGTGAATTAAAAATTATTTTTTCGAACCTTTGTCTCTATATTGCTGCAGTAATTTTCTGCTGAAATTTTCTTCTGCTCTTTTTAATTTGATGATTTTTACTGAGGGAAGAACATCTTTTAAATTACTGATGAATTTTTTTCTTAATTGAAATAACTCTTCTTCATTACTTTCAATTTGATTTAAAAGTGCTGTTGCTTCTTTCTCGGATAACTTGTCTAACTCATCATCATTTATTTTTCTGAAAGAACCTTTCATTCTGTTGTGCCTCAATTCGAACTGCTTGTCGTCATAAATGTTGTAAATGGGCCAGAATTTTTCGGCTTCATTTGGCGTGAGATTTAATTCTGAGGTCAGAAAAGCTACTTTCATGGCTTTAATTTGCTCTCTTTTTTCCTTCATTCTTTCGCCTTGAGCGTAAAAAGTAAAGGAAATAAATAAAAATAATAGCGGATATAATTTTCTAATGTTCATTTTTCTTGATTTTGAGTTCCCTTGTCTTTATTTGATATTTGGGTTTTGATTTTCGATAACTAAATTTTCGATGTTCGGATTTGCAACCAAAATGTCTTCTAATGCTTGATCTTCCAGTTTTTTTGTATTTACAGTATTATTGTTTTCTGATTCAATTTCACTAATTAAATCGTATTGGCTTATATTAGAATCTTCAGCTAAATAATTTTCGATGGTTGCTGAATCGAGTTCGTTGTTTTTTGTTTCTATAGTGTAAAGAATTGGAACCATTATGCCAAGTACTAATACAGCAGCAATTGATAGTATAACATTTTTTCTTTTTCTAAAGATTGATATTACTTTTGCTTCGTTTGTTATTTCTTCTTTTGGTAAATTTTGCAAAAAGTTTAAAGAAAATGAATCATGATAACTCTCTGGAGTTTTAAATCCGGGTTTTATTTTAGGTTCGTTTTCTAGTTTAAATGCTTTCATAATAGGTGTTTGACTTAATCTTGACTAAATGGTTTAATTACTGGTTACAAAAGTTTCAACTTTTTTGACAGCATGATGATAAGATGCTTTTAATGCTCCAACCGAAGTGCCTAGTATTTCGGAGATTTCTTCATATTTTAAATCTTCAAAATATTTCATTTTAAAAACTAATTGTTGTTTTTCTGGTAAAGTTGCTATTGCTTTTTGTAATTTGATTTGTATTTCATTTCCATCAAAATAAATGTCGGCTTTAAGATTATCAATGGTTTTATTTTGTAATTCAACTGATGAAATACCGCTTTTTTTTGCTTTTTGATTCAAAAAAGTGAGGGCTTCATTGGTTGCTATACGATACATCCAAGAAAATAGTTTGCTTTCTCCTTTAAAGTTTTTTAGATGCTGAAATACTTTTACAAAAGTATTTTGCAAAACATCATCTGCATCATCATGACTTAAAACTATATTTCGAATATGGTTGTATAGCGGTTTTTGATATTCTTGCAGGAGTTTTTGAAACGCTTGATTTTGCGTTTGCGGGTTCAATAAGCTTTTAATTAATTCCTCTTCTTCCTGCAATTTTTATTCTTTAAATTTATAGTTAGATACGAATGAATCAAAAAGGTTTAATCTAAAGTAATAAAATAGTTGTATTCTTAATACTATCAGTAAAGAATCAGTTCAAGCCATATAAGCAAAGTGAGGAAATACAAGTCCTTTTTTATTTATGGTGAGGTACTATTTTGAGAATTCAAAATAGCCTGTCTTAAATAAGCTATTGCTTATATGTAAAAAAAATGTCTTAAAAATTAAAATTCAGAGTGTTCTTCATTTTTAATTGTAGTTGGAGCAGGAGCAGGTGTGAGGCTGTCTTTTACGACTCTTTTATAAGCTGTTGGAACAACCTTTGGTTTGATCGGATAATAGATTTCTGTTCTCCATTTTGATGGACTTTTGGTTTCTTTTTTTCCAATAGCAAATATTTCCAAATGTGAAAAAGTTGAATCTGCAATGATCTTATTTGTGGTAAAATATTCCAGAGATTTGTCCGAAGCTTTTTCTTTATAGGTATAATTACCGGTTAGAGTTGTTTTAACAGCTTCAAATGGAATCAATTTCGCAGATATAATATCACTTCCTTCGCTAGTAAAGATTTCATCTTTTATAGGAATACAAAAAGAAACTTTGGTAAGGTCATGATCTAAATCATATGTGTGATATATGATGAATGGTTTTCCGTTCAGAACAATATTATTTTGCTCGCAAAATGCTAATATTTTTGGAAAAATGACATTTGCATTTCGGGTAATGTCGGATATTTTACTGGTGAAAGATTGTCTTAAATAAAAAGTTCCTAATTTTTTTACTACTCCATCGACTTTTACATCAAAAGTATTGTTTTCAAAATTAAGTGCTTTATCTAAATTGGCTAAGCATTTATCATAAACTTTGGTCAATGAATTTTGGGTTCCTCCATTTAAAAATGAATTCACTTTTAATAGAAAATCCATTTTTCCTTTTGACTTCCAGGTTATCTTTGTGCCTCCTAAAGTGTCTTTAAAGTGCCAAGTTACATCTGAGGAAGTTCCATTAAAATCCATTTTTTGAACAATACTATCATTACCTTTTGTGTATAATGTCTGGATGTTACCGGAATTATTTATTCCGTCCCAAGATAATGTACTTCCTTTACCTGCTGTAGTCGGAGAATAAGATAATTTTATGTTTTTATCGGCTGTAATCCAAGAACTAAATTGTTCCCAGTTTTTATAATCATTAACATAATTAAAAACGGTGGCTTTTGGCGATTTTATTACTTTGCTGCTCACTACCGTAAAAATTCCTTTTTGTGTTGCGATAAATATGGTTAGTGCCACTAAGCTTAATAACAACAAAAGAAAAAGGTATTTAATGATTCTCATAATAGGTAAGATTGTTTCTGTTGTAAAGTTAGAAATTTTATTAATATTCTAAAGTAACTGTACTTAAAATATCATTTTCTAAGGGCTGAAAAGTGTTTTTAGAAACCAAAATTATAAGGAAGATGATTTTTGAATTCATTTATTGGTATTTTACATTTTCTAAATTGTGTTTTTATTGTTTATCTGGTTCAAATATTTATATGATATTTTAAGAATGCTTATATTTGCTAAGGATCTATTAAAAATCTATTTGTTTAACATCTAAAAAATATGAATAATGAAACTACTTAAAAATACGGGTCTTTTTATAGCGATTACGGTTTCTGTTGTTTGTAATGCTCAAAATGTGAAAACCGCAACAGTAAAGCCCACACAGAATGCTCCATTTGATTATGTGGTAGAACAATTCTCGGATATAAAGGTTTTACGTTACCAAATTTCGGGTTGGGAAAATCTTACCTTAAAAGAACAGAAATTAGTATACTATCTTACGCAAGCAGGTACATCTGGTCGTGATATTATGTGGGATCAAAATTATAAATACAATCTAAAAATCAGAAAAGCGTTAGAGAATATTTATCAAAATTATAAAGGAGCCAGAAATACTGCTGACTGGAAGGATTTTGAAGTGTATTTGAAAAGAGTTTGGTTTTCAAACGGGATTCATCATCATTATTCAAATGATAAAATTAAGCCGGGTTTTTCATTAGCTTATTTTAATACTTTATTGATAGACTCGAAAACGACATTGTCTCCTAAAATTGCAGAAATTCTGTTTAATGATGTAGATTCGAAAAAAGTAAATCTTGATTCCTCAAAAGGATTATTGGAAGGTTCAGCCATTAACTTTTATGAAAATGGGATTACCCAAAAGGATGTTGAAGCATTTTATGCTAAAAAGACAAGTCCAGATCCAAAGAAGCCATATTCTTTTGGTTTGAATTCGAAATTAGTTCGTAATTCAAATGGAGAATTAGAAGAGAAAGTATGGAAAAGTAAAGGGATGTATGGTGCAGCAATCGATAAAATGATTTATTGGTTAGAGAAAGCACAAACAGTTGCTGAGAACAAGAAGCAAGCCGATGCTATTGCATTATTAATTAGTTTTTATAAAACGGGGGATCTTAAAACTTGGGATGATTACAATATTGCTTGGTTGCATGCAACAGAAGGAAATATTGATTACATCAACGGATTTATTGAAGTGTACAATGACCCATTAGGATACAGAGGATCTTATGAAGGGATTGTTCAGATAAAAGACTTTGATATGTCTAAAAAAATGGAAGTAGTGTCTAAAAACGCACAATGGTTTGAAGACAATTCTCCGTTATTGCCGGAACATAAAAAGAAAAATGTAGTTGGAGTATCCTATAAAACGGTTATAGTTGCTGGTGAATCTGGAGATGCATCTCCGAGTACACCAATTGGGGTTAATCTTCCAAATGCCGATTGGATTCGTGCAGACCATGGATCTAAATCAGTTTCTTTAGGTAATATTATTGATGCATATTCTAAATCTGGAGGAAAAGGAAGGTTGAAAGAATTCGCAAATGATGAAGAAGAAATAAAATTAGCAGAAAAATATGCTGAGCTAGGGGGTAAGTTACATACTTCTTTGCATGAAGTTGTAGGTCACGCTTCGGGTCAAATAAATCCGGGTGTAGGTACACCAAAAGAAACATTGAAAAATTATGCTTCGACACTAGAAGAAGGAAGAGCTGATTTAGTAGGATTGTACTATTTATACAATCCAAAAATTCAAGAGCTCGGATTAGTAGATAATTGGAAAGATTTAGGAATGCAATGTTATGATGGTTATATCAGAAATGGGTTAATGATGCAGTTGGTTCGTTTAGAATTAGGCGCTAATATTGAAGAAGCTCATATGAGAAACCGTCAGTGGGTGAGTGCTTGGGCATATGAAAAAGGAAAGAAAGACAATGTGATCGAAAAGATTACTCGTAATGGAAAAACGTATTTCAATATTACCGATTATGATAAACTACATGAGTTATTTGGTCAATTGTTGAGAGAAGTACAACGTATAAAATCAGAAGGCGATTATGAAGCTGGAAAAGCACTAGTTGAAAATTACGGTGTAAAAGTAGATCAAAAACTACACGCTGAAGTTTTGGAGCGCAATAAGCAATTTCCTGATGCGCCTTATAGTGGTTTTGTAAATCCGGTTTTGGTTCCTAAATTAAATGCTAAAGGAGAAATTATCTCAATAGCGGTAGAACAACCTAAAACATTTGCTGAACAAATGTTGAATTATTCTAAAAACTTTGGTTTTTTACCTTCAGAAAACTAAAAGTTGAAATGTTATAAAATAAAAAAACGCCCACTTCACAGTGGGCGTTTTTTTATTTTTTGAATATTAATGTTTGAAATAAATTTTTATCACAAATAAGAGTCCAATAAAAACAAGAAACCCTATTAGAATTTTATAATTTCCTTTATAGAAAATTTTATGCAGATTGGCATCTTTTCGATAAGCAATTACCATTGTAATAACGAAGGCTATAAAAAAACAAACCGCGAATATTAATTGACCCTGACTAAACATGTTTAAATAATTTTTGGCAAATTTAGTCAATAGTTTAGAAATAGTTGTTAATTTTCCATTTCAAATCAATAATTAGAAAGTATGCAAAAACAAATCAACGCTGTTAAGGAATTTCATACAGCATTTAGGATAGGGCATAGTGAAACTCCAATTGCCGACTTGGGTGAAAGTAAAAATATGCTTCGTTATAATTTGATGAAGGAAGAGAATGAAGAGTATCTTGAAGCTGTTCAAAATAATGATTTAATAGAAATTGCTGATGCTCTTGGTGATATGATGTATATTCTTTGTGGGACAATTATAGAACACGGATTGCAACATAAAATCGAAGAAGTTTTTGATGAAATACAACGTAGCAATATGAGTAAATTAGGAGAAGATGGAAATCCTATTTATCGCGAAGATGGTAAGGTAATGAAAGGTCCTAATTATTTTAAGCCCGATTTTTCAAAACTTATTTAGGTACAAAACCAAAAGAAAAAAGCGAATTTCAATATTGAAATTCGCTTTTTTTATTCGTATAGATTCTAAAATCTAAAATCAGAAATCTAAAATTTATATCTTAACAGTCCAGCCAAATGTGTCTTCAGCTAGTTTGTGTTGAATATTAGTTAATTTTTCTTTAAGTAAAGATGCGTATGAGTTCTCAAGTTTAGGCAATTCATAATATACATCTTTGTATGAGTAACCAATAATTGGATTAACCACTGCAGCAGTACCAGCTCCGAAGATTTCTTTCAAAGATCCGTTTTTAGATGCTTCTACTAACTCAGAAGCCAATACAGGACGAACCTCTACGTTGATTCCTTCTTTTATTGCCATATCAAGAAGACTTTTTCTGGTAATACCATCCAAAATACGCTCACTAGTAGGAGCTGTCAATAAAGTGTCGTTTATTCTAAAAAACACATTCATTGTACCTGCTTCCTCTAGTTTGGTATGTGTAGCATCATCAGTCCAGATTACTTGTTGGAATCCTTCTTTGTTAGCCAAAGTAGTTGGGTAAAACTGAGCTGCATAATTACCAGCAGCTTTTGCAGCACCAATTCCTCCATTGGCAGCTCTACTGTAATGTTCAGCAATTAAAACTTTTACTTCACCTGCATAGTATGATTTAGCAGGAGATAATAAGATCATAAATTTATATTCATCAGATGGATTTGCAATAACACCTTCTCCAGTAGCAATCATAAAAGGTCTGATGTACATAGAGTTTCCTTTTCCTTTTTTTACCCATGCTTCATCCAATTGTAGTAATTGATTCAAACCATCCATAAAAATATTTTCAGGGACTTCCGGCATTGCCATTCTCACTGCAGACGAGTTGAAACGTTTGTAGTTTTCATCAGGTCTAAAAAGCCATAAATCATTATTATCATCTTTGTAAGCTTTCATACCTTCAAAGATTGCTTGTCCGTAATGAAAAACTTTTGCAGAAGGATCCAATAAAAATGGAGCGTAAGGCTTAATAACTGGTTTTTGCCATTCACCATTTTTAAAATCACATTCAAATAAATGATCTGTAAAAATGGCTCCAAAGCTTAAATTATCAAAATCAACTTCATTTATTTTAGAAGTAGCAGCTTTTATTACTTCTATTTTGTTAGTTTGAGTTGTACTCATAATAGGGTATGGTTTAAATATTTTTTTAGTGTTAATATACTGGTAAAAAGAAATCAATTTCTTATTTGTTGTAATATTGATTGCAAAATTAAATAAAAATCAGATTAATCCTTGCTAAAATAACATTAATAATACTGTTTAACTGTGATTTATTTATATTTTAAAATTATTTGAAAAATAGAGTAGAATTCTGTGAATTATATAAAAAAAGATGAATTTTAGGTAGCTATAAGATATTGTTTTAATTAATTTTGAAGTGGAATTAGAATTTTAATATTGCTAAATATCACAAAATAATATTTTGGAAAGAGAAATTATACAAACACTCGACGGATCGACAACAATACATCTCAAAGAATGGAATGAGTGTTACCATTCTAAGCATGGCGCTATACAAGAAGCTAAACATGTTTTTATTAAAAATGGATTGGCATTATTCCCAAATCAAAGTATTTCTATTCTGGAAATTGGTTTTGGTACAGGGCTAAATGCTTTTATAACTTATTTGGAGTCTAAAGAATTGGGGCAAACAATAGATTACGTTGGAGTAGAAGCATATCCGGTTTCTGCAGATGAAGTTTTGTCCATGAATTATATTAAAGAACTGAATGCTGTCGAATCTGAATCGGTTTTTGAAAAAATGCATAAATGTGATTGGGAAGAAAAAACAGTTTTTTCTGATGATTTTAAATTAACGAAAAGAAAACAATTTTTTGAAGAAATTGATGATTTAGAAAAGTTCGATTTAATTTATTTTGATGCATTTGGTTATCGAGTGCAGCCGGAATTGTGGAGCACAACAATTTTTGATAGAATGTACAAGGCTTTAAAAACTAACGGAGTTTTAGTTACTTACGCTGCTCGTGGTGTTGTAAAAAGAAGTATGATAGAGGTTGGTTTTACAGTTGAAAAGCTTGCTGGACCACCAGGAAAAAGAGAAATGTTTCGGGCTAGAAAGTAAAATTCCTTATGTTGTATTTTATTAGGATTTTCTTAACAATGTTAAGAAATGTAAAAATTCGATGTTAAAATTTTATTTTGTATTCAAAAAATGAAGTATATTTACACAACGTTAAAATCAAGATCTAACCCCAAAATCTTAATTTATTATGTCGAAAATAATGTTTGATTACACAAAATCTGTACTTGAAAGAGTGAGTTTTGACCCAATACTTTTTTGTAAAGAACTTGAAAAAGCAATTAGAACACTTTTACCATTTGAAATGGAGGAATTAAGAGAATGGTTGTTTTATTTCACAAATGAAAAGCCAGAATTGAAACAGTGCTTGTTAATTGTAAACCCATAATAAAGAGAGGAACCATTATCGGTTCCTTTTTTTATGTCCAGTATTTAAATAAAAAAAAGTAAATATATTCTATTGTAAACTATGCATATAAAATAAACACCAAAGTATTTTTTGAAGGGTAAAAGCAAAACATTTTTTGATGTTTTTGTTGGTTTGAATGAGATTGTTTTATAATTCTATGGAGTTTTTTAATCAATTAAATTTTAAATCTTTTTTTGTTATGTCTAGAATGATTTATGATTATACAAAAATGATACTCGAGAGAGTGAGCTTTGATCCAGTGCTTTTTGAAAAAGAATTAAAAAAAGCTTTAAGATGTTTACTGCCTTATGAGATAGAACATTTAAGAAAATGGTTGTTGTTCTACACGAATGAAAAACCGGAATTGAAAAAATGTTTGATGCATATATGGTAATGTAAGAAATAAAAAAGGGAACCAATTTGGTTCCCTTTTTGTGAATTATTTTTTTAGTAGTGGACTGATAATTTGGACATTTTGAAAGACAATTGCGCCTTTTACAACTCCTGAAATACTGTTTCTTAAGGCATCTATGATTTGAATTTTCAATTCACTTTTTGGATAAATTAAACTCACTTCTCGAGCAGGTTTAGGTTCTTTAAAATGTCTAAGCTTTAATTTATCGGACTCTTTTAAATCCAAGGTGTGCAAATACGGAAGTAGAGTTGTACCTAATCCTTCATCTGCAAGCTTGATTAATGTTTCAAAGCTACCACTTTCGATTTGAAAAGGTTTTAGCCCAGCTTCGTTTCTGTTTTTGCATAAATTTAAAATACCATCCCTAAAGCAATGCCCGTCTTGAAGTAACAAGATGTCATTGATGTTGAGGTCGTCTATTTCAATTTGCTCTTTTTGAAAATTAGCGTTATTCTCTGGTATATAAGCAACAAAAGGTTCAAAGTATAAAACAATTTCTTTGATTTTTTCGTCTTCTAACGGAGTTGCGGCAATTGCAGCATCCAGATTACCGTTTTTTAGTTTTGTAATAATTTCTTCGGTATTAAGCTCTTCAATTATTAGTTTTACTTTTGGATATTTCTTGATGAAATTATTCAAAAACATTGGTAATAATGTAGGCATAATTGTTGGGATTATCCCTAAACGAAATTCACCTCCTATAAAACCTTTTTGCTGTTCTACAATGTCTTGAATACGATCAGCTTCATTGACAATGTTTTTGGCCTGACTAACAATTTTTTGACCAATATCAGTTAATTGAATTGGTTTTTTTGTTCTGTCAAATATTTGAATGCTAAGTTCTTCTTCTATTTTCTGAATTTGCATACTCAATGTAGGCTGGGTAACAAAGCATTTTTCGGCAGCAAGAGTAAAATTTTTATGTTCGGCTACAGCCAATACGTATTTTAGTTGTGTAATTGTCATGGTATAGTGTGTTGTTATGCAAATATAAAAACAATCAATTTGACTTATGATTTTTTTGGTGTATTTATTTACTAGTTTTGTTAAAAAATAAACAAGATATGAAACTTAATACAATAGGATTACCCGTAGAAGAATCAGAAATTATTATAGTTGAACTGAATGTACTTTTGTCTAATTTTCAAATTTACTATCAAAGCTTAAGAGGCTTGCATTGGAATATTAGAGGAAAACGTTTTTTTGATTTGCATCTTAAATTTGAGGAATTATACAATGATTCTCAATTAAAAATCGACTTAATAGCCGAAAGAGTATTAACATTAGGTGGAAGGCCTTTGCATACTTTTGAAGATTATATAAAATTTAATCAGATTACAGTTGGAAAGAATATCTCTAATGATGAGTCAGGAATTCAGTTAATTGTTGCTTCATTGTCTCAGCTACTTAAAATTGAGAGAGAAATTCTAAATAAAGCTTCTCAAATAAATGATGAAGGAACAACTTCAATGATGAGTGATTTTATAGTAGAGCAAGAAAAAACGATCTGGATGATGAAAGCTTGGCTTGAAGAAAGTTTGTAATAATTTATAATAGTTCCCCATTTTTTTCCAAAGGCATAGAGAATAAAACGCTGGGAAATTGAGTTGTTTATCAGATAGTTTAGTCATGATAAAAAATGAACCAACAATTAAACTCTTTTCTAAGACTATAATCTCTATGCTTTTTATACAGAAAAAAATAATTACAGCCAAAGAGTTGTAATTGTGTAGTTTATTTGATTTTTTTGCCATTTTGATTTTTTAAATCTTGTTAAAAATAGATTAATTTTAGACTACTAATTTTTTAATTCAATTAGTATCTGTTACTTTTGCCGACATGAGAGTATTTGCAAGTATAATATTATTGTTTTTCGTTTTGTTTTTGGCGGCGCCCACAATTGTGGTTTTGCTGGAAGAAGACAAAGAAAATACTATGCTTTGCTCTAGTGCAACTTCATCTGCTGAAGAATTAAAGCACGATATGAAATTTTATACTTTCAATCCTTTTTTAGAAATAACTTTTTTTGATCCAAAAAAGGCTTCTGGACTTATAATTTTCGAAAATTTATCCAAGCATGATCTAATCTGTGCTTCTATATTTATCCCTCCTCCCAACTGGGCTTAGTTTTTTTATCAATTATCTTTATCGGTTGATGGTTATTAGCAATTAATAGGGCAAATTTTTAATTTGTTGAATTAGTTGGCATGGTCATGGAATTACTCTAATTTTTATTCAAAATGGGGCGTAAGTGTTTGTGCTTATTCACTCTGTAGTTTTGTTGAATTGAATTGGACTTTTGTTTATTCAATTCTCATTAATTGAATTTTGACAAAAGTAAATTCTGTTATAATGCTGGCGCTGTCCTTATAATTTCTAGTGTCAAACTTGTGCACTGCCATCATCTTGTTGCAGTATTATATTGCGACAAAAATGAATTTAAACTTTTATAATAGATTTATATTATGTCAAAAAAAACTAATCTTTTTACACATTTTAAATCAGATTTTGCTTCTGGTTTAGTTGTCTTTTTGGTGGCATTGCCACTATGTTTGGGAATCGCAATGGCGTCGGGAGCACCTTTGTTTTCGGGAATTATTACAGGAATAGTAGGTGGGATAGTAGTTGGGTATTTGAGTCAATCACAAATAAGTGTATCTGGACCTGCTGCAGGTTTAACCGCAATTATATTAACTGCAATTACTGATTTAGGCGCTTTTGATGTCTTTTTAACAGCAGTTTTTATTGCTGGATTAATTCAATTGACATTAGGTTTCCTAAAAGCTGGGAGTATTTCTAATTACTTTCCAACTAATGTAATCGAGGGGATGCTTGCAGGTATTGGAGTTATTATTATTATGAAACAATTACCGCATGCTTTTGGTTATGATGCCGATTTTGAAGGGGATGAAGCTTTCTTGCAAACGACTGATAATAATACTTTTTCAGCCTTATTTGATGTTTTAAATCACCTGCAATTTGGAGCAATATTGATTACTTCGATTTCAATAGCAATTTTAATTATGTGGGACAAAGTTCCAGCTTTGAAGAAATTAAAATTGGTTCCTGGTGCATTAGTTGCTGTAATTGTTGGAGTTGTATTGAATGAGTTTTTTACTGCTTCCGGAAGTTCTTTGGCAATTGAAAAAGAACACTTGGTTTCATTGCCTATTCCTACTACAGTTGAGGAATTTAAAGCAATTATAATTACACCCAATTTTGCTGGAATAACGAATCCAAAAGTTTGGGTTGTTGGTTTGACTATCGCAATTGTAGCTTCTATAGAAACTTTATTGTGTATTGAAGCTGCAGATAGAATGGATGTTCACAAACGTTTTACTAATACTAATGTTGAATTAAGAGCGCAAGGAATAGGAAACATAGTGAGTTCACTTTTGGGTGGATTGCCTATGACATCTGTTGTAGTTCGTACTTCTGCAAATAATGCAGCGGGTGCCAAATCAAAATTATCAGCAATAATTCATGGGGTGTTATTATTGGTTTGTGTACTTACAATTCCTTTTATTCTGAATAAAATTCCTTTGGCAACATTAGCAGCAGTATTAATTTTAGTTGGTTATAAATTGGCAAAACCAGCAACATTTAAGCATTTTTGGCACTACGGTAAATACCAGTTTTTGCCTTTTATCGCTACTTTTTTAGGGGTTGTATTTACAGATTTGTTAAAAGGTGTTACCTTAGGGATTGTAATTTGTATTGTTTTCATATTAAGAGGGAATCTTAAAAGAGCTTATAGTTTTAGAAAAGAGGAATACGGAGATGGTGATATTATTCATATAGATCTTGCTCAAGAAGTTTCTTTCTTGAATAAAGCTGCCATAAAATTGACATTGGCAAACATTCCAGAGAATAGTAAAGTGATTATCAATGCTGATGATACAGTTTATATTGCTCATGATATTTTAGATTTGATACATGAATTTAAAACAACAAGAGCTGTAGATGAAAATATCAAAGTAAAGCTTAAAGGATTTAAAAAAGAGTATGCTTTAGAAAACAGCGACGAGATTCAGAATCATGTAACCATCGAGCATCATTACGATTTTGTAAAAAGAGTAATGGTTGAAAAAGAGGTTAAAAAAGAAGTATTTCCTGGATAATTTATTAAGTAAAAGCTTAGGTAGTATTTATTTAATTACATTTATACAAAATAAGAATATATCAAATAAGAATATATCAAATAAGAATATATCAAATAAGAAAATAAACCAAATAAAAAAATAACGAAATGAGTGATTTTTATAAAAAAATATTAGACAATAATAAGCAATGGGTTGAAAATCAATTAGCAATTGATAAGGACTATTTTAATGACTTAGCTAAAGGACAAACTCCACCATTATTATGGATTGGATGTTCAGACAGCCGTGTTCCTGCAAACGAAATCATTGGAGCAAAACCAGGAGAGGTATTTGTACACAGAAACATTGCTAACATGGTTGTTCACTCGGATATGAATATGTTGAGTGTTTTGGATTATTCAGTAAATGTGCTAAAAGTAAAACATGTTATTGTTTGTGGTCATTATGGTTGTGGTGGTGTAAAAGCTGCAATGGGAAATGACTCTATTGGGATAATTGATAACTGGATTAGACATATAAAAGATGTTTACCGTTTGCATGACAAATATTTAGATTCTATTTGTGATGAAACTGAACGTTTTAATGCTTTTGTAGAAATAAATGTAAAAGAACAAGTTTTTGATTTGGCTAAAACATCTATTGTGCAAGCAGCTTGGAAAAACGGTCAAGACCTTACGATTCACGGTTGGGTTTATGGATTGAACTCTGGTTTTGTAACGGATTTAGGGGTGAATTTTAGTTCAGACAATGATTTGGATGAAGTTTACCAGCTAAATTTTGAATAATAACAATGCTAAGTCATTTTGCTTTGTAAACTCACAAAGTAATTGACTTAGTTATTTTAAGTTTTAATATTTTAGGACTTAAATAAAACTTTAGTAATTGCCCTCAATGAGAATTGGGGGCAATTTTATTATAGGGAGGGTTCTAATTAAAAAACTAATCGTCACTATCTAAATTCTCATTGAATGCTGATGGCAAAAGAGTAGGGATGAACTTAATCAAAATTGGTAATAACAAGCTACCACCAGGAAACAAGAAAATGGTTAAAGAAGGTATTGTTTTGCAAATGTCTAGCAATTGTTTCTTTACTTTTTTCTTTTCTTTTTCGTCTAAATCTCTACGGGTAGAATAAGCTAAGAGAAGCATTAGCTCCTTGCTCTGAATAATTTCTTTGATCAATCTGGTTTTGTTGCGTGAAATTAAGGTAATAACACTCTGTGTGGTTTGATCGTAAAAATGTTTAACCGGATTGGAGTAATTAAAATAGGGTATATCTTTTTTATGTTTAGCTATAAAACCATCCGTGCTGATAATACTTTGCTCTACAAACTCATCCGAAATAGAAAAGGTTCTGGCTAGTGTATACAGAAAATAGGCTTCGTTATTTTCGATAATACCATCACTCCATAATGCCATTCCAGCAATATCGACTAAATATTTTTTTTCTAATTCATTAGTAAAATAATCAAGCTGCAATGTTTCTATACTGAGATCGGTATCTTTAGAAAATTTACTGTAACGAATTGAGGCCTCAAAAAGCTTGATTAATAAATCGTCATATTGAGTTTTATTAGTTTTGATTTTTAAAGCCAGAGTTACAATATTGACTATGGTTTCCTCGATTTTCTTTAAATATTTTTCAGGGATTTGACCATGAATCAAATATTGACGAAAAGCTAAAACATCAATAAATAACAAGGCATTGGTAACCAAATGTGAAAAGTTCTTATTGATGATGTTTTCGTTGGTTTGAACGCGCTCGTCAATTATTTTTTCTAAGGTTAATGCCGCTCTGTCTTTGGGTAATATTTTTTTTAACAGGCTAAAGCCTTGAGGATGCATTTGATTGTAAAATACATTGGCTTGCTCTATAAATTTAGCGGAATCATTTTCTTTATTGGTCAGGCAAAAAATGCTGTACAATGCATTTAATAAGGCTATTTTGGATATTTCTTCCTTAAACCAGCCCTTAGATTCAATGGTGAAAGAAGTATCAAATGAAATGATATGTCCGTAGATAAATCCTGTATCTCTTAATTTTTGATAATAAGATTCTTCAGTTTCAGAGACTGTTCGTTCTGATAACTTTTGTTTTGTGAAAAATTTATCTATCCAACCGGATACTGATGGGTTAATCATTGCTTAATTTTGAATATGCAAAGCTATGTATTTTTATGGATCAATTTCTATTTTGAATATTTATAAAATGGGCTCTCATAAGGAATTTTGTGAAACCGCGATTTTAATCTGAATAGCTAAGTTTGGGGTACTTAAATTGTTCAAAAAACTAATCTCTTGATTTTTTATTTTGCTTGCAAAGGTCAATTATTGTGGTAATTCTATTGTTTCTGGTTTCTTCTCTTTTGGCCTGATTGAGCCAATAAAGATAGCTTTTTCTATAAGTGGGTTTGAAGTTTTTATAGTTTTCAAAAGCTTCTTGATTTTGTTCAAAAGCCTTTGTTAAATCTTCGGGGATTACTAAATCTTCAACGGCGTCTAATGAATTCCATGAACCATTTTGTTTAGCGATTTCAATTTTTGCCAATCCACTTTCATGCATTAGGTTGTTATCAATGAGTTTTTTGATATATGATTTGTTAAGTTTGCTCCAAACACTTTTGTTTTTTCTGGGAGAGAATAATTGTTTTCGGCTGTGTTCGTCAATGTTTTTGACAGTTGAATCTATCCAACCATAACAAATTGCGACTTGAACAGCTTCTTCCCATCTCATACTTTCGTAAGGGCTGTTTACTTTATAGAAAATTAAATACACACCAGCTGACGAATTATGGTTGTTGTGTAACCATTCTCGCCAAGCTGTTGCGTTTTTAAAATAAAGCTGTTCTTTTTCTTTCAAGAGAATTTTTACTGCTTTTTTAATTTATTTGATTATTGCAGAACAGGCTACTCTTGCACCGGCATTTCCAGCAGGTTGAGAAACAAAATCATCAGCACCCTGATGTACAATCAATCCTTTGCCTAAAATGTCTTTTGTGGCATCTCCACAGCCAATACACCATTCGTCTGTAGTCATAGTGATTGTGCCATTTCCTTTTTCATCAGCGGTAAAATTACCAATATCTCCTCTGTGGTATTCTCCTTCTCCCCATTTTCCGTGTTTCTTGAAGGTTGGATTCCAGTGTCCTCCGGCAGAACTTCCATCAGCAGCAGAACAGTCTGATTTTTCATGGATATGTATGGCGTGAATTCCAGGTTGTAGTCCTGCAATTTTAGCTACAAAAGTCACCTTACCATTTTTTTCTGTAAAAGTAGCTGTACCTGTAACGTTACTGTTGCTTTTTGATTCAAAGGTCAAGTTTAGTTTTTTAGAGTCACTGGATTTGCTATTGGTTTTACATCCAATGATTACTGCAATAATAACTGCAGTAGAAAGAATTATTTTTTTCATGTTTTTGATAATTTAATTTTTGGATTATAAAAATACACATAAAAAGAGTATTAAAATTGATTTATATTCACTCTATTTTGACTTTTCTCCCACAAAATGGTTAGTAGGTGATTTGAATAGAATGTTAAACGAGGTCAGACTACCGTATATACGAGTGATGTATTGTTGCAATTCTATCTTTTCTATTTCTTCAATTTTACTGGAATTAATTTTTTGCTCCATTACTCGTAAACGATCACGAACCATTATAATTTTATGAAAAAAGGTGTCAATAGGAATTTCTTTAGAGGCTAAACCAGCTTGTCCGGGTTCTAAAATCATTTTGCCGCCTTTCCATTTGTCTCCAATAGGCACGATTTCAGAAACATCGGACCATTTTTTCAAAAGATCTCTTAAGCTTTTTTCTACTTCCGAAAAACTTACAGTATCTACTTCGTCAACAGAGGCTTCTATAACTTTGAACTCATCGTTTAATGCGATGGTCTCTAATCCGTTTTCTATAAAAGTAACCCAATATTCTTTTGAGGTAACATTTGTGATAACGCCTTTTCCAAATTCTGGATGCTCAATTCGGGAACCTATTCCTAATAATGTCATAATTGTTGTCTTTTTAAACGAAAATAATCATACTTTTTTAATAAGCAAAGAAGCACATTAAAAATCATTTTGCTTTTAAATATTTGCTATTTTTACAAGAGACAATTTCTGATATTAAAAAAGAAAAGTATGAAAAAACTATCATTATTAGTAGTATTTATTTGCATGGTATTGGTTTCATGTAACACAACAAAGACGGCGTCAAAAACAACTTCACTTGAGGGAACTTGGGTATTAAATTATATCACAGGGTCTAAAATAGCATTTGACGGATTGTATCCCGGAAAGAAACCAACAATAATTTTTGATCTTGCAACGAATAAAGTTGGAGGAAATAATAGTTGTAATCAATATTCTGGGGCTTTACTGGTTGATGGAAAAAAAATAAATTTTAAAGATGCCAAAATGGTGACGACTATGATGGCTTGTCAAGGAAATGGTGATACAGCCTATATGTCTATGCTTGACAAAATAGATTCTTACGTTATTAAAGAGAATGGAAAAACCCTAAGTTTTATGATGGGTGATGTAGAAATGATGCGTTTTACTCACGAAATGTAATTGGATTTTTTGTTCTTGTTGTATGGATTGAATGGTTATTTTTTAATTTAAAAAAACATGAAAACATCAATTTTATCTTTTATTCTTTCTCTTTCAATGTTCATTGGTTTTGCACAAGAGAAAACAAAACAACAATTAAAAGAGGAACAAAAGCTTGAGAAACAAAAAGAAATTGCTGCTCTTGTTGATTCTAAGGAGTTTAAATTTGTGGGTAGAACTGCTTACCCGCAAGGGGGCAGAAGTATTGATCTGACCACAAATTCAAATTTTCTTAAGTTCGAAAAGGATAGCGTAGATAGTGAGATGCCTTATTTTGGGAGAGCTTATGGAGGTGTTGCCTATGGCGGCGGAAATGGAGGCATGCATTTTAAAGGAAAAATTGAAAATTACTCCTTGACAAAAGATAAAAAAAAGTATACGATTAAAGCTAAAATTACGGATAAAACAGATTCTTATGAATTGCAATTAACTGTTTTTTTTGAAGGCAACGCTTCATTAGCCATAAATACTTTTAACAGGAGCCAAATTTCATATAGCGGTAGGATAGAAAAACTAAAAGAAAAATGATGTCCTGGGACATTCTTTCTTTGCGAAAAATATAAGAACTAAAAAAATGATCTATTTTTTTAAAAGAAAGTATTTTTTGAATAGCTATTTATGGTTATTGTTTTTTGTATGTATCCCAGTGGGTATGATGGCACAAGTATCCTCAAAATCAGATGATGTATGTCCTCCCAAAACTGTTTTTGAGTTGTTTAAAAAAAAGGACTCGCTTATGGTGGTAAAGCCCATAAAAAATAGTTTTTTATTGGTTATTCCCATAATTGGGGTGCAACCGGCAACCGGATTTAGTTATGGAGCTACAGCACAGTATACTTTTAAGGGGAGTGGTCTTTTAGATAAATATTCTTCGGCAAATCTCGGTGTGACTCTGACTACAAAAGATCAGTTGTTGATTAATGCTAAAAACAATATTTTATTAAAGGGGAATAAAATATACCTAAGTGGGGATTATAGATTGTATGTTTTTACCCAACCTAATTATGGTTTAGGTACAGCTATTATACCAAGACACAGAGAAGACCCAGATTTTGATATTGACTCCATTAAAGAGCCAATGGATTATAACTATTTTAAGTTTCATCAAACCGTTTCTTGGGAAGTAAAAAAACATTTTTATGTAGGGGCAGGAATAGGAATCGATTGGTATTCCAGTATCATTGACAAAAATCTGGATGTCGACAACGGAAAATTTACCAATCATTATAATTATAGCAAACAGTACGGTTTTAATGACAAAGAATATTTTGTAAACGGTTTTAGCTTTAATTTAATTTATGATTCCAGAGACAACCAAATCAATACAAGAGAAGGTTGGTTTGCTAATCTGAACTATAGATTTAATGCTGATTTATTTAATGATCAAAAGTCAAGTAATGTACTCTATACAGAGTTTAGATATTTTGTTCCGCTTAGTCCAAAGAGAAAGCAATTTATATTAGGCTTTTGGGCTTTTGGGCAGTTTGTAACCAATGGAGCTGTGCCTTATTTAAATTTACCAGCAATTGGTTGGGATCAGCGTAGTCGTAGTGGAGAAGGTTATACACAAGGATTATTTAGGGGGAATAATTTAGCATATCTACAAACAGAATTGCGATTCCCGATAAGCTGTAATCAACTTCTCAGTGGTACTGTTTTTGCAAATTTTACCACAGCTAGTGATAAGTTTGATGACATTTCACTCTTTCAATATGTTCAGCCTTCCGTTGGAGCTGGTTTACGAATTTTAATTGATAAAGCGACTCGGACCAATCTTGTTTTGGATTATGGAGTTGGAAATCGCTCTCAAGGATTTTATCTTAATGCAGGAGAAACTTTCTAGATTTTTTAAACTATTTTTTATTTGCAAGAAACATTCCCCATTTGTTATCAATAAACTTCCTATCTTTAAAAGGTAATTTTGACCAATCTATCTTTTATTAATTATGATTCAAAAATGTAATCATTTTGTTTTGCTATTGCTTTTAGTAATTACAGTTTCTATAAAATCTGTTGCTCAAAAGCAAGAAGACACTGTTGTAGTGAAGAAAAGTAAGCTCGAAAAATTTAATGATTTTAATGCAAAAGCAGAAGCACTTTTCAAAGTAATTCCAGTACCAATTTATGGGTATACTACAGAGGCAGGAAGCATCTTTGGATTGGCTAAGAGTAATGTGTTCAATCTGTCTAAAAAAGATACGATTTCAAAGCCTTCAAAAATTGATGGATTAGTGTCAAGCTCAACAGAAGGAAGAGTAAATGTTGTGGCCTCTTCGCAATTTTTTATAAAGGAGAATAAATATCAATTTTTAACTTATTTGTTTTATCAAAAGCAACCACAATATATTTTTGGTATTGGGAATGATGTAACGATAGATGGCATAGAGCAAATTAATTTTGATAGGATTAAGTTTTATTCTAATAATTTGATGCAAATTAAAAAGAATTTGTATGTAGGAATCCCAATAGAATTTGCCAATTATTGGAACATAGAAATACCAAGTGATAGTTTTTTATACGAACAAAATATATCAGGTATAGAAGGAGGTTATGATGTAGGTACTGGCTTATCGGGTTTATATGATACAAGATTAAATCCGTACAATCCGCAGCAAGGAGTTTATTGTCTTTCCAGTTTGGTTTTTCATCCTCATTTTTTAGGGAGTACGTATCAATTCACCAATTTCATTTTAGACATGCGTAAGTATTATAATCCTTGGTTAAAGCACATAATTGCGCTACAAGCTTATACGAGTAATGCTTTTGGAGATACTCCGTTTTACGATCTTTCCATGATGGGAGGTTCAGATCGAATGCGAGGGTATTATCAGGGAGGATATAGAGATAAGGCTCTGATAGATTCCCAGATAGAATACCGTGCGCCTATTTGGAATATTTTTGGCGTTGTTGGATTCTTTGGAACCGGGCGTGTTTTTAGTGGTTATCGAGATTTATCATTCGAAAAATGGAGGTTTTCATACGGAGGTGGTTTGAGAGTTATGGTAGATAGTAAACATAAAACTAATTTAAGGGTGGATTTTGGATTTGGTGAAGGAGGATCTCTAAAAGGAACCTATATCAGTTTTGGCGAAGCATTTTAAATGTTAACTCTTTGTTTTGTTATATCGGTTTATATAATGGGTTGATTGTAAAAACTTTAATTGAAATATTACAGTGAATTATACTGTTAATTAATGTGAATTTGTTAAATTAGCTTATTCAACATTTAAATATAAAAACATGAAAAAAGTATTTTTATTAATTGTTCTTGCAGTTTCATCTACTTCATTCGCTCAATCTACTATGAAAGATGATGTAGATATTGTACAATCTGTTTATGGAAAATCAAAAGCAGAATTAGTAAATCAGTATATGGCGTTAACAGGTACTCAGGCAACTGATTTTGCAAAAGTATATGAAGCTTATGAAGTTGAACGCAAAAAATTGGGGCAGGAAAAAATTCAGTTGATTAATCAATATGCCGCTGACTACGGAACACTAACTGATGCCAATGCTGATGGAATCTCTAAAGGGGTTTTGAAAAACAATTTGGCTTATGATAAATTATATTCATCTTATTACGAAAAAGTAAAAAAAGCAGTTGGAGCCTTAAATGCTGCAAAATTTATTCAGCTTGAGGTTTATTTGCAAACCGAGATTAGAAGCAGTCTTCAAAACGCAATTCCTTTTATTGGAGAAATAGATATGACAAAAGTTAAATAAGTATTTTTTTACTTTTTTAACTCAAAAAAAAGAGTGTGATCATAGTGTTGCACTCTTTTTTTTGTATTTTTAAGTATGTTTTTGGATGTCAGTGTGATAACTGAAATTAACTCTTCGATTATTAATTCTTTAGTTAAAAAATAGTGTTAATTTTTGCTTCTCTGTTTCAAAAAAAAATGTTAAATTTGTTAGTGTACTTTCCTAGTTTTAAATAATTTAAAAGATAAATCATGAAAATTTTAACTACTCCGCTTAGAATTGTCTTCATTTTTGTATTAGTACTATTAATTTCTTCAACCAGTGTCTTTTCACAAGCAGCTCCAAGAGATTTTAAGAATTCTGTGAAATTTAATGTGTCGAATACATTGCTTTATGATAATTCTTACCAGTTTTCGTATGAAAGAATTATTAAAGAAAACCAAAGTTTGAATGTTTTTGCCGGATATCAGGAATTTCCATTGATTAAAGTTGATATCGATAATGTCGATTTTGATAAAAAAAGCAGCAGAAAGGGATATTCGCTCGGTGCTGACTATAGATTTTATTTAGGAAGCATCAATAAATATAAGGGGCCAAGAGGGGTTTATCTAGCGCCATTTATAAGTTTCTTTCAATTTGAAACAGATAGGGATTTAAAATATACCAATCCAAATACACAGGTAGTAAGTAGTACAAACCTGAATTCAAAATTAAATTTAACCAATTTTGGGGGTGAATTAGGGTATCAATTTGTGTTATGGGATAGGTTCGTTATCGATTGTGTTTTATTTGGACCTTCTTTAACACGATATAAATACAATTTAAAGCTGGATGGACAAATTCCTGGACTTGATGAAAATGAAACATTCCAAAAAATTGTTGAAGCAATGAAAGAGAAATTTCCTGAGCTAGGCAATCTTTCAAATGATAATGATGTAGAAAAAAAAGGCGTACAATCGATAACTGCAGTAGGATTTAGGTATAATATCAGCATTGGATACAGATTTTAAAAACGGATAAAGGAATAATAGAACCTCAATTTTTTTGAGGTTTTTTTTAATTCTTTTTCGGTAAGTATTTTGATTTTTTGATGTGTTCAAAATAATAAATACAGTTTTAAAAAATGTTTTTAATTTCTTGGTAAAATTCAATTTATGATTATACAAAACTTAACTCGTGTAAGGAAGATTAGTTTTTTATTTGTGATTTTTTTATTGGTTAGCAATTCTATAATTGCACAAGATCTTGAGCCAAGGGCTTACGCCAACATGCCCAGAGGGGTTAATATTATAGTGGGAAGCTATGGTTATATGAAAGGAGATGTTGTTACGGAACCTTCTTTGCCAATAGAAGATTTTATTATCAAAAGCAACAATATTGCGGCTGGTTATATGCGTTCCTTTGGTCTTGCAGGTAAGCTGGCCAGAATTCAGGTTGCCATTCCGTATGTTTTTATGGATGGGGAAGCAACCGTAAGTGGCGCTAAAATTACAGGAAATAGGGCAGGTTTTGGAGATATGCGCTTACGATTTGGAGTAAACCTACTCGGATCACCTGCACTGAACATCAAAGAGTTTAGTCAATTCCAGCAAAAAACAATATTTGGAGCAAGTTTAGTTGTCTCAGTTCCTACTGGACTATATTATTCGGATAAAAGGGTTAATATAGGAACAAATCGTTGGGGCTTCAAGCCAGAAGTAGGGATTTCCAAACGTTTTAAGCACTTTTATGCAGAGTTATATTCAGGGGTGTGGTTTTATACTAAGAATGATGAGTTTCTTGGGGATAACGAATTGAAACAAGATCCTGTTGTTTCTTTTCAAGCCCATACCAGTTATATTTTTAAAAATCATATGTGGGCAGGAATTAATATTAACTGGTTTAGCGGTGGGAAAACCTTTGTCGATGAAGCGCCTGCCGGAAGTATTATTAATGCCTCTAGAATAGGGGCAACGTTCTCGATGCCACTCTCAAAATTTCAGTCTTTAAAGTTTCAGTTTAATACAGGAACCTTTAAGAGTATCGGATTGAATTATGATTCCGTTAGTATTGGTTATCAATGTGTGTTTCTTTAAGGATTAAATCTTTTTAAATTGGAATTGGCTAATGGATATTCTTTTTTTTAAATATTTTAAAAGGGAATTTGTTATTCTTGTAATAGCATGTTTTTTTTGTGAAGTTGGATTTTCCCAAAATGATGATGGAGCCAGAATCATAAAACTGGACGAAGTCATACAACTGGGGATTCAGAATAATAATCAGCTTAAAATAGCCAATACTGATGTGGCAACTGCCAATGAAAATTTGAATCAATCCCATATAGCTAAAGCCCCGATTATAGGGTTGAATATGGGATATAATTACATAGGAAATCCCAAAATTTTCGAAGGCTTTTATGAAAAAAGCACAACTGTAGATTATTTTAATCATCAAGGATCTGCAAGTGTTTTTACATCCATGCCTTTGTACTATGGCGGGGGAATCAATAGTCAAATAGATAAACAACAACTAATTGTCAGTATGCAGGAATCGGTTGCAAAGATGACCGAAACCGAAATTAAGCAAGCCATTACCACACAATTTTTTGCTCTCGAAAAATTATATAAGCAAATTGAGATTACCAAGCAAAATATTGTCAATACCGATTTACGTATCAAGCAATTGAATTCTAGAGTAGCGAATGGTCAAAACCTTAAAAGTGATCTGTTAAGAACCGAATTGCAAAAGTCGAATTTTGAAGTGGCCGTTTTTCGAAGTTCCAATTCCATTGAGTTAATCAGTAATTATTTGGATATACTGACCGGATTGCCCACCAATACCAAATTAAAACCGGTATTGGATGGAATTTTAATTCCTAAAGCTGAAGTGAATTTGGAGGAAAGTTTGAACGACGCTTACCAAAACCGTTATGAAATCAAAAGATCGGAAATCAATGTTAAGATAGCAGAGTCTTCCTTGGACATAACAAATAGCGGCTTTAAACCCTTTGTAAATGCAAATTTGCTTTTTAATACACAGTATCCGGCACAATGGCCTAATTATTCCGATAATATTCTGAATTATTGGGCGGCAGGAATATCACTAAGTTGGGATGTTTCCAGTTTTTATAATTTAAAGCACAAAGTCAATGCTGACCAGTTGCAAATAGACAAAAGCAATATAGCGCTTGAAGCGACCAAAGATGTGATTAATCAAGATGTAAAGGCAGCATATGTCCGATTTATGGAAAGCGTGAGGAACATCACCACTTTCAAAAAAGACGTTGATTTGGCACTGAGTAACTATAAGATTGTAAAGAGCCGTTACGATAATGATTTTGCTCTAATTAGTGATATCGTTGATGCAGAGTTGCAGTTAAACGAAGCGAAAATTTCTCTGAATAACGCCAATATAGATGCCATTATTCAATATTATTCCCTACAGTATGCTATGGGTAAACTTTAAACTTTTTTTATGAGCGAAGAAAATACAACGAACGAAGCTGCCGCAAAAAGCGAAAAAAGGAGAAATACGATATTGACTATTCTTTCTTTTGTTTTTATCATAGGAGGAGGTATTTGGATATTAAGTTTGTTTTTTGACTTTCACAGGTATGAAACGACCAATAATGCACAAGTAGAATCCTATATCAACAGTGTTACAGCTAGAGCAACTGGACATGTAGCGGTCATTCATTTTGATTCCCATCAGTTTGTTCATAAAGGGGACACTTTGGTGGTACTTGATGATGAGGAATACCGAATAAAAGTAAAACAAGCCGAAGCTGATTTGGCTGTAGCCGAAGGAAATCTTCATTCGCTGGAACAATCCATCGTTACAGCAGCTTCTAACCAAGCAGCCTCCAAGGATAAATTAGCAGGTGATATGGCTGATCTAGAAAAAGCACAAAAAGATTACGAGCGATTTAAGAATATGTATGCCGATTCTGCCGTGACACGCAATCAATACGATCAGGTGGTTTCTAAGCTGCAATCTACAAAAGCCTATCTGAATGCCGGTGAAAAAGAATTATTGGCAAGCAAATCGATTACAGCACAAAGTCATACCAATCTCGAAGCTGCGAGTGCGACTGTAGCCCGAAAAAAAGCAGATTTAGACAATGCTTTATTGCAGCTGTCTTACACCCGTATCATTGCTTTGGCCGATGGCTATGTGGGAGAGAGAACCATATCAGTAGGAGAATTGATCAATGCTAATCAGGTGGTGGCAACGCTGGTTTTGAACCAAAAACTATGGGTAAATGCTAATTTTAAAGAAACCCAAATTGAAAAAATTAAGCAGGGACAAGAAGTAACTATAACCATTGATGCACTTGATGACAAAGAGTTTAAAGGAAAAGTGGTTGGATTTTCCCCAGCTACTGGAGCCAAATTCTCGATGGTAGAACCCGATAATTCCACAGGAAATTTTGTAAAAATCACACAACGTATTCCCGTGAAAATTGATTTTGAAGCTTCCGCAAAAGAACTGGCGGATGTAAAACCTGGAATGAATGTCACTGTAGAAATTAAAAAATAATTAGGAATGATTTTCTAAAGAAACCTAACAGGTTTCTAAAAACTGTTAGGTTTGATAGAAGGAAAACATGAAGGTTTTTAAATAAAAAAAAATGGCTTTAATCAAAAAAGGAAGTGTGTTTACCCTAGTAGGACTTTATCTCCTTACGATTCCTTTTTTCAATGCATTGAATGTCACCTCTTATGACAATTCACAGATACTAGGGCATTTTGGAGCTTCAACAACAGCGTTTACCTATTCGACCTATATTCCTTTTTTTGCAATGCTTGGTTTTTTGCCTTTAGGTTTGAAAATAGGAAAACAAATTCCAATGCGAACGATGATTTTGTCGGTTAGTTTTCTGTCCATCATTTGCAATACAGCATCACTTTTTGCAACCACTATCGAATGGTTTACGGTATGGCGTGCTTTATTGGCCATCTTATCGATCATAGGGATTTTTGCTTCGATAATTCCTATACTACTAAAATACAATCCGACTTTTAATATGGCCATTTTGTATGGTATCGTTCAGTTTATTCTACAGGGGAGCAAGCAACTGTACCAATATTTTGGAACACAAATGACCAGTGTACATAATTGGACTTTTGGGGTTTATTTTCTGAATGTCAATTTTTTGCTGGCAATAGTTTTGGCTTGGATTTTTTACCAAAAAGATGTGGCACCTATGAAATCAGTTTTTCAATTTGATTGGAGAGGCTGGGTTATTTTACTGTTGTTTCTGGTAGTCATTCTTTTTCTTTGCGCTGAAGGGCAAACCCGCAACTGGTTAAGTGATCATAAGGTTGCCATGGCATTTGCATTTTTGTTGCTTATAATCGGAATTTATCTAATCCACGTTCGATATACCAAAGAGCCATTAATCAATCCCGATGTCTATAAGTTTCCAAATGTAGTATTGGGTTCGCTACTCTTTTTTTATACCGGAATGATGAATGGCACCGGAAGTGTAGTAACCGGCTTTATGACCAATATTTTGGGTTTCGACAGTATTTATGTTGCCCGAACCCATTTGGCTATCCTGATAGGGTTATTTATAGCCATTCCGTTATCGACCTATCTTTTGTTCAAACGAATTTATCTGGCTACTCTTTGGGTTGTAGGATTTGCTTGTTATGGTCTGTATCATACCATTCTATACTTTAGATTTTATCCTGAAATTGATACAAGCGATTTTTTCGGCCCCTTTATTTTCAAAGGACTAGCCATTGGTTTTTTGTATCCGGCGGCTTCACTTTATATCTCAGAAAAAGTGCCAAAACCTTTGGGTGATTCCCGAATGATGAGCGGCGTGATTTCACGTGCCGTTTTTGCCTCCTTATTGGGAGGGGCAATTTTAGGAACATTTATTTCTAATATGAATGTACAGCATAAAACAGGTCTTAGCCAACAATTATCGGAGTTAAACCCAGCGGCAAAAGAACAGCTGGATAAAAATAAAAGATATTTTATGCTTAACGGATTATCGGCTTGGGAGGCACAGAAAAAAGCCGAGAAAAGCCTTTCCAACCAAACGTCACAATCAGCATTAATGTTGGCTTATAAGGATATTTATTTGGTAATGGCAGCTTTGTGCTTTTTCCCAATATTGGTTCTCTTGCTGTTCCGGATAGGAAGAAGACCAATAGGAAGTGTTGAGGTGGAGCCGATACCGTTTTAGTAAGTTTCTAAGTTGCAGAGTTACTAAGAGGCTAAGTTTTTGAGATTCGGAGTTTCTAAGTGATTAAGGGTTGAATGTGTGTATTAAAAAAAGATTATACTTAGACTCATGTTATGAGTTTGAAATATTTAAAAATATGCTTTGCGTCTCAGCGCCTTTGTGAGCCTAATTTCACGCAAAGGCGCAAAGACGCGAAAAAAAGAGAGGATTAAGTGTAAAAACTTAGAATCTCAGATTCTTAGCAACTAAGGATTATGGAAATGTATTAAAAAAAGATTATACTTAAACTAATGCCATGAGTTTAATATATTTAAAATATGCTTTGCGTCTCTGCGTCTTTACGAGCCCAATTTCACGCAAAGGCGCAAAGACGCAAAGGAAAGAGAGGATTAAGTGTAAAAACTTAGAATCTCAGATTCTTAGCAACTAAGGATTGTAGGAATGTATTAAAAAAAGATTATATTTAAGCTTATACTATGAGTTTGACTTATTTAAAATATGCTTTGCGCCTTAGCGCCTTAGCGAGGTTAATTTCACGCAAAGACGCAAAGAAAAGAAAGAATTAAGTATGAAAAAAAACTTAGAAACTTAGAATCTCAGATCCTTAGTAACTTAAAAGGAAAAAACTTAAAATCTTAGAGACTTAAAAAAGAAAAACTATGAATGAAAATAAATACCGGTTTTTGAATCAGTTATGGAATAAGGAAAGTGGACTAAGCGGAATGCTGGTCTTACTTTTCATCATGCATTTTGTATTGATTCCAATATTTGGGAGTTACCCATATTTTATGATTATCATCAATGTATTTTGGATGATGTTCCTGATAGCGGGTATTATTACTTTGTTCAAATCTAAAAAGCAAAAAGCTTCGTTCATAATTATCCCGTTTATGTTTATCCTTTTCGGATGGATTACGGTTTTTGAGCAGACGCCATTTGTTTTATTTGCTGATATTTTTTTCACCATTGCCACTTTTGGATTGTTGATAGTTTTGGTATTGAAAAAAGTTTTTGAGCCGGGACCCATCACAGGATACAGAGTAATAGGTTCCATAGTGGTGTATATGATTTTTGCCAATTTATGGTCAGCGATTTATTTGTTTATCTACGAACACATTCCGGGGGCATTCCAAATCACCTTACCGGCTTTTGAAAGCAATACATTACAAGCTAATTTTTTGTATTTTAGTTACATAACAATCACAACGACAGGTTTTGGTGAGATTGTGCCTTTGCATCCCATTGCCAGATCAATGGTGCAAATAGAAGCCATAATAGGGGTTTTGTATCCCGTGATTCTTATTGGTCGTCTGGTTTCGGATGCCAATGAAAACAATGTCAAAAAGAAACAAAAGCAACAATGATATTTTAATCTTAACTAATCTTTAAACCAACACTTATGGAAAATTCAAACCCATACAAAAGCAAACAGCTTTTTGAAGTCATTTTACAGCTAGGACTAGTTTTTCTTATTTTAGGATTTTGCATCAAACTTTTATTGCCTTTTATGATGCCAATTCTTTGGGCCATTATATTGGCAATTATACTATATCCGGGATTTGATTTTCTGCAAAAGAAACTGAAAGGACGCAAAAGCCTAGCTTCATTCATAATTATAGCCATCATATTGATAATCATTATTGCACCAACGGTCATATTTGTAAATTCGATTACAGCCAGTATTACCGAATTAAAAGCAGGGGTAGAGAATGGCACTCTGAAAGTGGCAACACCGGGACAAAACATCAAGGATTGGCCTATTATTGGGGATAAAGCCTATGACTTTCTTTATACTTTATCTACAGATTTAAAAGCGGGCGTACTCGAATACAAAGAACAAATAATCGAATTGTCCAAAAAGCTGTTGGGAAGCGTTCTCAGTTCTACAGTAGCGCTATTGCAGGTGATACTTTCGGTGATTATTGCAGGAGTATTAATGGTTTCTACAAGTGCCCAAAATTTGGCTACTAATTTCATCAAGAGAATAGCAGGCGATTCGGGAGACGAATTTTTAAACATATCTGTTTCTACAGTGTTTCAAGTAGTCAAAGGAATATTGGGCGTTGCTATCATCCAAACCTTGATCCAAGCAGTTGGATTATTTGGTTGTGGAGTTCCTTTTGCAGGAGTACTAACACTATTGTGTTTGATGTTGTCTATCATTCAAGTAGGTCCCATTATTGTCAATCTTGGGGTAATCGCTTATCTGTTTTCATTAGATAACACCACGGCTGCTCTTGGTTGGACTGTCTTTTTTATCTTCAGCGGACTGTCAGACAATGTTCTAAAACCATTGTTGTTAGGGAAAGGGGCTCTTGTGCCAATGTTGGTTATTTTCCTTGGCGTAATCGGAGGATTTATGATGTCGGGTTTTGTGGGTCTATTCGTTGGACCAATCATCTTTTCTATAGGTTATAAATTATTTGCCGCTTGGATGGATGATAAGCCTGAAAGTACTACAGCTGAAATATAAATCAGAAGAATGAACTTAATTTAATCCCAAACCCGCTATAGTAACGGGACGTTAGCTGTAACCGTCCCAAGAATCACCGAAAAAGATAAATTCACAACATAAATATTGATATAAATGGAAGATCTAAAATTAAAATTGCAACAATTGCACCAAAGAGTTCACTCTTTAAAAGACCAAATAAATACCGAGGAAGCTACAAAAAATGCTTTTGTAATGCCTTTTATTCAAATTCTTGGTTATGATATTTTCAATCCAACAGAAGTAATTCCTGAATTTGTTTGTGATATTGGAACTAAAAAAGGAGAGAAAATTGACTATGTAATTAAAAGAGATGGCGAACCAATTTTAATAATTGAATGTAAAAATTGGAAAGAAAATGTTGATGCGCATAATTCTCAACTTCATAGATATTATCACGTTTCAAAATCCCGTTTTGGGGTTTTAACAAACGGACATATCTATAATTTTTATGCAGATTTAGAGAAGCCAAATATAATGGATGAAAAGCCATTTTTTACTTTAGATATATCAAACTTAAAAGATGCAAGTTTAAAAATTTTAGAAAATTTTTCTAGAAACGGATATAATCTTGAAGAAATTTTAGATTCTGCAGAAGGCTTAAAATATATAAAAGCAATAAGAAACGAATTTGAAAAAGAAATACAAGAACCATCAGACGAAATAGTTCGACTTTTAGTAAGCAGATTTTTTAATAAACCATTGACAGCTCCAAGATTAGTTACGTTCAAAGAATATACTAAAAAAGCTTTTTCCAACTCAATAAATGAATCAATAAACTTCAGATTAAAAAATGCTTTAAATATAAATGAAACTGTTCCTTCTAAAACTACTGAATCAATTACAGCAATTGATGAAAATGTTGAAACTCCAAAATTCATAACAACAGAAGAAGAAATGGAAGGTTCACAAATAATTAAAGCAATTTTAAGAGAAATTTTGCCAGCTTCAAGAATTGCTTTTAGAGATACGCAATCATATTTTGGTATTTTATTAGATGACAATAATCGAAAACCTATTTGTCGTTTGCATTTTAATTCCTCAAATAAATACATTGAACTTTTCAATAATGGAAAAGATAATGGAGAAAAAAAATTAATATCTTCTTTAGACGAAATTTATAATTATAAAGCCGAATTATTGAGAACAATAAAAAACTATGAATAAAACGTAAAATAGTTACAGTAAACTGATCGCTCTGATTTGCAATCCGTGCAGGCAACAATAAACTATTAGACGAGGCAAAAAGCTACAAGAAAAATTTTTTGTAGCTTTTTGCATTTATAAATAGAAAAAATAATCTTTGTGGGCACGGATTGTAAATACGGGCTATCATTTTGATAATTCACAATCGACTAGAGCGAGAAAGTTAATTGCTATAATTTCAAAACTAAATGAAAAATCAAAACTGTTATATAGAATTTGAAATTGATGATTATGAAAAGTTCAATCATTTGAAAAAGAATTTTGAATTATTGAAAATTGCAAAAAATAATCAAGAACAAAAAGGCGAAAAATTTTGGTTAGATAATTTTCCAAAATATGTAATAGAAAAATTTTACTTTTCTGATACTGATTTAAAACCAGATTTCAAAACAGCGGAATTAGAGGAATTTACTTGGTACTTCTTTGGACTAATAGAATTACTCGAAAGAGATTATGAAATAGAATATGTAAGTTGTGAAGAAATAGAATTTCGTAAAGGACGGTTAGAATATCAACCCTATAGTTATCCATACGGAGGAATAACAGGATTAGTAATATTTGTTGATTCTTTTGGTTGTAAACCAATAAAAATTGATGATGGAATAAGCTTGTATGAGATAAATTTTTTGGATAATGGTGATTTTAGTATTACTGATTTAGAAGATATTGAAAAGCAAAATAGTTCTAATAAGCTTTTTAATTCTAATGAGCTTTTATGGAAGTTTGTAAAGAGATTCAAAAGATAAATTGTTTAAAGTAATTAACTGCAGTTTAATGAAATTGGAGTTTTTGGGCTTAAATTATGTTGGTTTTTCATTTGTAAACTTTATCTTAAAATTTATATATTTGGGTAAACCGTTTCCCAGACTTCATAAAGATGGCGGTATGTTAAGAGCAATTTTGTAAACATCAATAAACTCAACTATATGAATAATTTAAAACCAGGAGATTTTTTTTTCGGATTAATGGAGTTCTTAGCATATATAGTTCCAGGTTTCATACTATGTATAACTTTGCCAATAATAAAAAAATATTGTGTGTTTGATTCGTTGAATATAGCTGAAAATGAAGCAACAGCATTTACTTTGTTATCCTTCATCCTTATTTCCTATATACTAGGACATTTTATACACCATATTTGCGCAATGGCTTTAAATCCGATTTATGAAATCGTTTACTTAAAACGCAAGATGAAAAAGCATGCAAGCTTCATAAATGAAAGTGAAGAAGTCATTTTAAAAAAACTTCCCGTACAGATTGACTTACTGAAAGCCTCAGAAGCGTATCTTAGAATAAATCATCCAAATTTGATTGCAGAATTAGAAAAGCATGAAGCAAATTCTAAACTCTTTAGATCTTTGTCTTTATTGAGTCTTTATTTGTGTTTTTTTTCAAGCTTAAATTGGATAATTATTTCTTCGTTAATTGTTATCTCCATTTTGTCATTTAATAAATTTGCAAACCAAAGATGGACACACCGTTACTTGGTTTATCAATATTTTTTGATTGCCACAGAGGTCAAATAAAATTGTACTAACAACGGATTCTATTGTACATTTGTGCTAAATAGAACATTTAGCATGACCCAAGAACATCCAAATCTTAATGAAATTGCAATTAAAAGAATAGGCAATTATTCAGATCTACCAACAATCATTTTTTTGCACGATTCATTAGGTTGCATCGAGTTGTGGCGTGATTTTCCAGAAAAGCTTAGCGAACTAACAAAATGTAATGTGATTGTTTATGATCGTCAAGGTTATGGTAAGTCAGCTCCGTTCTCTTATACGGAACGCGACAATTATTACATGGAATTAGAAGCCGATATTTTAAATGAATTGTTACAAAAGTGGAATGTTGACAAAGCAATTCTTTTCGGTCACAGCGATGGCGGTTCGATTGCACTTATTACCGCAGCAAAATATCCGAAAAATATAGTAGGCGTAATTACTGAGGGAGCTCATATTTTTGTTGAAGATATAACTGTGAAAGGTATCACGGAAGCAACAGAACTTTATAGCACAACGAATTTGAAGGCTAAGTTAGAAAAATACCATGGCGATAAGACAGACGACATGTTTTGGGCGTGGGCAAAAACTTGGGTGACAAATGATTTCAAAACTTGGAATATTGAAAATTTTCTGCCTTCAATCAAATGTCCAGTACTAATTATACAAGGTGAAGCTGATGAGTATGGAACTTTAAAACAAGTTCACAGAATAATAGATCAAGTCAGTGGTGAATCTTTCGATTTTATAATTCCAAATGTTGGTCATACACCACATAAAGAAGTTTCCGAATTAATTTTAGAACGAACAGCTAAATTCATAAATAGAGTCAGTTAGACTGTAGATAGCAACGGTTTTTAGCTAAGAAATTGAGTTTTGCTTTCTTAACTTCTTTATCACACCGATTAAAGTCAGGTATAATTTCCGAAAAAGTCGTTAAGCTACTAAATGTTGTGAGTAACTTTATCTCAAAAAAACGCAAAAAAGTATTGTGCAAAATACCAAGACTTGGCATCTTTGATAAAAAAAGATTATGGCACGAAATACTTCAATATTATTAGGTGACTATTTTGAAAATTTTATAAATGAGCAAATTAGTACAGGGAAATATAGTTCTGTAAGCGAGGTCGTTAGTACTTCTTTAATAGTTTTTGAGCAAGAAGAAAATAAAACAAAATCTTTAATCAGTGAACTTAAAGTAGGTGAAAAAAGTGCTAAGATTAAAAATTTTGACCGCAAAAAAAATCTTGAAGAACTTAAAGCAAACTTTGGAAAATAATGTAAGGATATATTATTAACCAAAAAGCTCTTGAAGACATTAATAAAATTTGGATTTATACCGCAGAAAATTGGTCTATTGAACAAGCTGACCGTTACTATAATTTGATTTTTGACGAAATTGAGTATATAGTTGATAATTTAGAAATGGCCCGTGACTTTGGGAACATTAGAAAAAACTATAGATGCTCGAAAGTAAAATCTCATTTAATATTTTTCAAGAAAATAAACTCTAATGACATAGAAGTCATAAGAGTTTTGCATGAAAAAATGGATATCGAAAATCAATTAAGTATCTAATAGTAAAGAACTATGCACAACTGCGGTCTCATTAAATTTAGTCCTTAAGACTCAAAACATTATCTGTTCTGCTCTTGTAAACTTTCTCTTAAATTTATACTTTTGGACAAACCGTTTCAAAAACTTCGCAAAGACCTGTGACGTTATTGGTCATTGTAACGGACGATACAACAAGCAACAAACGGATAACAAAAATGAAACGAATAATTGTAATTTTAGGTTTGACATTTTTTGCTTTGACATCGTGTAACGTAAACAAAACTGTAAATAAAAAAATGGAAACAGCAACGACAGACAAGCCGATTTTCAGCAATGGTTATTCCGAAGTGAATGGACTGAAAATGTATTATGAAATTTACGGACAAGGCAAACCGTTTGTTTTAATTCATGGTGGCGGTTCTACGATTCAGTCTAACTTTGAAAAAGTTATTCCGTTGTTCGCAAAAAACAGAAAAGTAATTGCAGTTGAGTTACAAGCACACGGACGAACAAGTGACAGAAATGCAGACTCTACATTTGAACAAGATGCAGATGACGTTACTACACTTCTTAAAAACTTAAACATTGATAAAGCCGACTTTTTAGGTTTTAGCAATGGCGGGACAACAACTTTACAAATTGCTATTCGCCACCCCGAAATAGTGGATAAAATTATTTTAGGTTCTGCACTAGCCAAACGCAATGGAGTTCCCGATTGGTTTTGGGGCTTTATGAAACAAGCCAAGTTGGAGAATATGCCCGAACAACTAAAAACAGCCTATAAACAAGTTGCTGCAGATCCGAACGGTTTGCAAATAATGCACGATAGGGATGCAAAGCGAATGGTAAACTTCAAAGACATTCCAGACGAACAAATTAAATCTGTCAAAGTACCGACTTTAATCATCATAGGCGACAAAGATGTTATTACACCTGAACATGCTATTGAATTGCACAGATTAATTGCTAATTCTGAGCTAGCCATAATTCCGGGTGGACATGGTGAATACATTGGGGAAATAACTACAATAAAACCCGATTTTAAAGAAAGCGAACTTTCTGTGCCTTTGATAGAAAAATTCCTTAACAAAAAGAATGAATAATTATCGAAGGGCTTATTGCTTGTAAACTTTATCTTAAATTGATTACATTTGAGCAAACGCTTTCCTAAACTTTGCGTGGCTAGATGCGCTATGTGTTATTGAATAGCGACACTAAAATTTTAAGCAACTGTAAGACAAAATGTAGCAATAACTTAAGAGATAAAAACAAGATATATGGCAACAAATATTTCAAAATTAAAGATTAACGCAACACTTGATAGAGTGTGGGACGTTTTGACTAAACCAGAGTTCGTAAAGCTGTGGCAATACGGTAGTGACTTACAGACCAATTGGGAAGTTGGTCATGCAATTAAATTCGAGACAAAATGGGAAAACAAAATATTTGAACAATGGGGAACTGTTTTGGAGTTTACACCAACGACAAAGCTTCGATATTCTTTATTTGCGCCAAGACCTGAGCTTGAAGACAAACCAGAAAATTACTTTGAAATGATTTATTCATTGACTCATGACAATGGACAAACTAAACTTGAAATTATACAAGAGGACAACAGACCCAATGCTGTTCAAGAAGACGAACAAGGAGAGGAAAATCCTTTCTTAAAAACGTTGAAACAAATTGCCGAAACGAATTAATAAACAAAATATTAGAATAGGAGAGCAGTGCAAAACTCAAAGTCTGCCCTCAGATTAAATTTTAGAGCTAAAAAACGTTCATTACCATTGCGCGGAATGTTAGCCGTTATATAAAAGAATAAACACAAAATGAATATAATTAAAACAGTAACTATTTTCTCAGCACTTATTTTTATTGGTTGTAACAAAAAAGGAGAAAATGAAAATATTAAAATCGATAAAGAAGAAAAACCAAGTTTAGAGATTATCACAGAAAAGCTTTCCGAGGGAGACTTACCAAAAGAAATACTTTTTGATGGAGAACCAAAAGAAATAACTAAACTGAAAGATTTAAAAGGAGAACATATAATTCTTTTGACAGAAACAGGAGAAGTTCCGAGTCCTCAAAAAATAAATGATGATGAAGAAGAGGAAAGGGATTTTAGAATTTATGCTTATGATTATTTACTCGATAAAAATGACAACAAGTATAAACTAAACTGGAAAATACAAGATTTTGTTTCTAATTGTGAATTCGATTTGATAGTGGGATTTTTAAAAGACACCTTTAAAATAACGGATTTGAACAAAAATGGCATTGCAGAAATTTGGACTATGTATCAAATGGGATGTGTATCAGACGTGAGCCCAATAGATAAGAAAATAATAATGTACCAAGGAAAACAAAAGTTTGCATTAAGAGGTACTAGTTCTGTAAATCCTGGAGATGGTAAAATAGGAGGGGAGTATAAACTTGATGAAAAGATGAGTAACGCTCCAAAAGAAATTAAAGCATTTGCTATCGAAATGTGGAAAAAAAATTGCCCACAGAAATATGAATAAAAGGCAAAAGACTAACTGTAGTTCTATAAAACTGAGTTTTTAGCTTTAAAGCATTGTTGGTTTTGTCTTGTGAATTTTTTCTTTAAGCGTTTGTATTAGGCTAACTTATTCCCGTCTTTATTAGGCTGACGGGATGGTTAGCCTTAATTTTTGCAAAGACCTCAAAAAAAATTAAAAAAAAATTAAAAAAATGTATAATCGAATGATTATTCGATTATATTTGCATCATGAGATTGAAAGACGAAAATAAAGAGTTCATAATACGGCAGAAAGCTATCGAAATGATAGTTAATGAAGGTTTTGATGGTCTTAGTATGCAAAAATTAGCTAAGAAGGCTAATATTTCGCCTTCTACAATCTATGTATATTTTAATAGTCGAGAAGATTTAGTAAACAAGCTATACCTAGAGGTGCAGGACAAATTTGAAAAAGACGCATTGGATAATTTTAGTGCTGACTTGAATTTTGAAGATGGCTTGTGGCTTCAATGGAAAAACCGACTTAAAAATATTATCCAAAATCCGTTGGAGTATCAGTTTTATGAACAATTTAGAAGCTCGCCGCTAATCAATCATAAAGATATTCAGCCAACTGTTTTTAGAAAAAAAATGAATGAGTTTGTTGACAATGCAGTGCGTAATAAGGAAATTATTGACTTGCCATCGGAGATATTTTGGGCTTTGGCTTATGGACCATTTTATACACTTATAAAGTTTAATTTGAATAAATCAACAATGGCAGGTAAACCATTCACTTTGACAGATCAAAATCTAAGACAAGCTTTTGATCTTGTTTTAAAAGCATTGAAAGCATAATTTTTTTAACTTAAAAATAAACGAACGTTCGATTATTAATTAACCAATAAAAATAAAAACAATGACAATTAATCACTTAAATCTAGTAGTTACAGACGTAACCAATGCAGTAAATTTTTTTGAAACACATTTCGATTTTAACTGCGAATTTGTAAAAGGCGATAGTGTAATCGCCGTTTTGAAAAACAAAGAAAATTTCACTCTTGTTATTATGGGCAACAAAAATGGAGACACTACTTATCCCAAAGCCTTTCACATAGGTTTTATGTTAGACAGTACAGAAGAAGTAGATAGTCTTCATAAAAAACTAGTTGATAATAAAATTGAAGTAGATCAGTCACCTAAAAAAATAAGGGACAGTTATGCTTTTTACTTTTATTTTGACAACTTATTTATTGAAGTTGGGCATTACCTAAAGTAAAAAGTCATCTTCAACAATGAAGCCTATTTTGAGCGGAATTGCATCTGTTGCAAATCCGAAATTGGATAACATAAAAAAGCCGCTTTGTCATTCAGGGGACAAATGCGGCTTTTTAAACAAAAAAAAACTAAAAAAAAGATTTTATTAGAAGCAGTATGCGTTTTCTGCAACTAATTTAGTGGTGATCGTTTCTCTTAAACCAACAACATTTGGCATGTTAGTGTATTTAGTATAACGACGTAATCCCATTAACATCATACGTTGTTCATCACCTTCAGCAAAAGAAATAATGCTTTCTTTTCCTTTTTGAGTAATAATATCTACTGCTTGGTACAAGTATAATTGTGCCATTGCGATTTGTTCTTTTACTTTATCAGCACCGTTAGCTTTGGCTAATTTTTCAGTTCTCAAGATAGTACTTTCAGCCATGTAGATTTCAATTAAGATATCTGAAGCTGCCATTAGTAACTGTTGGTGTCCTTCTAAGTCTGGACCGTATTTTTGAACGGCTCCACCAGCAACCATTAGGAACGCTTTTTTCAATTTACCAATCATTTCTTTTTCCTCAGCAAATAATTCAGAATAATCAGGAGTATCAAAAGATGGAATTCCCATTAATTCTTCTTGCACTTTAGAAGCTGGTCCTAGTAAATCAACGTGACCTTTCATGGCTTTTTTGATTAACATACCAACAGAAAGCATTCTGTTGATTTCGTTTGTTCCTTCGTAGATACGAGCAATACGAGCATCTCTCCAAGCACTTTCCATAGGAGTGTCTTCTGAGAATCCCATTCCACCAAAGATTTGAATTCCTTCATCAGCACAATTTTGTACGTCTTCAGAAACAGCTACTTTCAAGATAGAACACTCGATAGCGTATTCTTCAACACCTTTCAATTCTGATTCTTGGTGTGAAACACCTTCTGCTTCGCGAGCAGTGATTCTGTCTTCAATGTCTTTTGCAGCACGGTAAGAAGCACTTTCTCCTGCGTAGCAAGAAGTTGCCATCTCAGCTAATTTAGAACGAATAGCTCCAAATTGAGAGATAGAAGTATTAAATTGGATTCTTTCATTAGAATAGTTCACCGCTCCAGAGATTACTCTACGTTGTGCATCTAAACAAGCAGCTGCTAATTTGATACGACCTACGTTCAAAGCATTCATTGCGATTTTGAAACCGTTTCCTCTTTCAGACAACATGTTTTCAACAGGAACTTTTGTTTCATTAAAGAAAACCTGACGTGTAGATGAAGAACGAATACCTAATTTATGCTCTTCTTCATTCATAGAGATTCCATTATCTGGAGTGTTTTCTACGATAAATCCAGTGATGTTTTTGTCGTCACCAATTCTTGCGAATACGATGAATACTGAACAGAATCCTGCATTCGAAATCCACATTTTTTGTCCAGTGATCGAATAGGTTTTTCCGTCTTCTGATAAAACAGCTTTTGTTTTTCCAGAATTAGCATCAGATCCAGCACCTGGTTCAGTCAAGCAATACGCTCCAAACCATTCTCCAGAAGCTAATTTTGGTACGTATTTTTGTTTTTGTTCTTCTGTTCCGTATAATGTGATTGGCATTGTTCCAATTCCAGTGTGAGCTCCAAAAGCTGTAGAGAATGAACCCGTTGCTCCCGAAATATAATCACATACCAAAACAGTATTTACAAATCCCATTCCCATTCCTCCATAAGACTCAGGTACTGCTACGCTTAAGAAACCAAGATCTCCCGCTTTTTTCATACACTCTTGTGTATAAGCGTAATCTTTTTTCTCAAAACGATCTTTGTGTGCCCACAATTCTTTGTCAACGAACTCTTTTACAGAGTCACGCATCATTAATTGCTCTTCATTGAAGTCTTCTGGTGTGAAGATATCTTCACATTTTGTTTCTTTTACGATGAATTGACCACCTCTTGTTTTGTCGCTCATTTCTTTATTTTTTTGTTAAGATGAAAGAAAATAGAATATAGAAAATAGACTTTACTTTAGTCCATTTTGAAATCCCATCGTCATCCTTTGGAATTCTTCTATTTTAATTTCTAATTGGTTAAATTGTATTTCGCTAATATATTTTCTGTGTTTCGCAATCAATAATTGCGTAATAAGTTCGAATGAAGATCCAAGAGAAATATCTAAAAAGTGACTGAAAGATTTATCAGTTCTTGAAGAGCCTTCAGCAATATTACTGGGAATTGAAACTGAACATCTGCTAATTTGGGAACTTAAGTCATATCGTTCATGTTTTGGAAATTCTAATAGTAAATCTGAAATCTCATTTGCGATTGTTATTCCAAGTTGCCAAATCTTCAAGTTCTTATAATTATGTCTCATTCGTTTATCTTAAAGGCATATATCTATATTCTATTCTCTATGTTCTATATTCTTTTTTAGAGTACTTCAAAAATTCCCGCAGATCCCTGACCAGTTCCAACACACATACTCACAATTCCGTATTTGCTTCCTCTGCGTTTCATTTCATCAAACAATTGAACTGATAATTTGGCTCCAGTACAACCTAGAGGGTGACCCAAGGCAATAGCTCCACCATTAACATTGATGATATCAGGATTCAAGTTTAGTTCGCGGGTAACTGCCAATGCTTGTGAAGCAAATGCTTCGTTCAATTCAATTAAATCGATATCATTTAGAGTCAATCCAGCTTGTTTTAATGCTTTTGGAATGGCTTTTACAGGACCAATTCCCATAATTCTTGGTTCAACACCTGCTGAGGCGAAGTTTACCAATCTAGCGATAGGCTCAAGGTTTAATTCTTTTACCATTTCTTCGCTCATAACCAGTACAAAAGCAGCACCATCACTCATTTGTGAAGAGTTACCTGCAGTTACACTTCCGTCAGCAGCAAAAACCGCTCTAAGACCAGCCAATGCTTCTAGAGAAGTTCCGGCTCTTGGCCCTTCGTCTTTGTTTACCACATATGATTTGGTTTCTTTTTTACCATTTTCATTGATAAAAGTTTGCTCTACAGTGATAGGCACAATTTGTTTGTCAAATTTACCTTCAGCTTGCGCTTTCAAAGCTTTGTTATGCGATTGAAAAGCAAATTCATCTTGATCTGCACGAGAAATGTTGAATTGTTTAGCCACCGCTTCCGATGTTAATCCCATTCCCCAGTAGTAATCCTCATGTCCTGCTTTTGCAACAGCGTAATCCGGAGTAGGTTTGTAACCTCCCATCGGGATATAACTCATACTCTCAGCTCCACCGGCAATGATACAATGTGCCATTCCTGATTGGATTTTAGCAGTTGCCATTCCGATTGTTTCCAATCCAGAAGCGCAGTATCTGTTTACAGTAACTCCAGGTACATCATCTACTTTTAATCCCATCAAAGAGATTAAACGACCCACGTTCAAACCTTGTTCTGCTTCCGGCATGGCATTTCCTACCATAACGTCGTCAATACGTGTTTTGTCAAAATCAGGTAACTCATTCATCATGTATTGAATGGTTTCTGCCGCCAATTCATCAGGTCTTTTAAATCTAAAAACTCCTTTTGGCGCTTTACCTACCGCAGTACGATAAGCTTTAACTATATATGCTGTTTTCATTTGTTTTTGTTTTTTAAGATTAGAGAATATAGAGTATAGAAAATAGACTTTAAACGTTGTCTTAAATCTATTTTCTATATTCTTTGTTCTATTTTCTAATTACGAAGCGGTTTCCCTTTGGTTAACATAAATTGAATTCTTTCCAATGTTTTTCTTTCGGTACAAAGTGACAAGAAAGCTTCGCGTTCAAGGTCTAATAAATATTGCTCAGATACCAAAGTTTGCTCAGATAAATCACCACCAGCCATAACATAAGCCAGTTTGTTTGCAATTTTTAAATCGTGCTCAGAGATGTATTTACCAGCAACCATTTGGTTGGTTCCAACCAAGAACATTCCTAATGCTTGTTTACCTAAAACTTTTACATCTGTTCTGCGAATTGGTTGTGTATAACCCGCTTCGGCCATTAATAAAGCATGTTTTTTAGCTTCGGCAATCTGACGATCTTTGTTTACTACAATGATGTCTTTACCGTGTTGTAAAAGTCCGGTATCAAAAGCTTCGTAACCAGAAGTTGAAACTTTTGCCATAGCGATAGTTAAGAAATATTCTTGAAGAACATTCAACTCAACATCATTTTTGCGGAATAAATCGGATGCACGCATGGCCATTTCTTTAGAACCACCACCGCCAGGAATTACCCCAACACCAAATTCAACTAATCCCATATAGGTTTCTGCTGCAGCAACCACTTTATCAGCGTGTAAGCTCATTTCGCAACCACCACCAAAAGTCATTCCGTGAGGAGCAACTACTACTGGGATTCCAGAATAACGCACACGCATCATAGTGTCTTGGAACATTTTGATAGCCATATTAAGCTCATCGTATTCTTGCTCTACAGCCATCATGAATATCATTCCGATATTGGCACCAACAGAGAAATTCGCTGCTTGGTTTCCAATAACCAAACCTTGGTATTCTTTTTCAGATAAATCAATGGCTTTATTGATGGCTTGAAGTACATCTCCACCAATAGTATTCATTTTTGATTGGAATTCTAAGTTCAAGATTCCGTCTCCTAAATCTTGGATGATTGCACCACTATTGCTCCATACTTTTTTGCTTTCGCGAATGTTGTTTAGGATGATGAATGCATCTTGACCAGGAACTTTAGTTTGTGATTTTGTTGGAATATTATAGAAATATGTAGCTCCATCTTTTACAGTATAGAAACTTGTGCTTCCAGAAGCAATCATTTCGGTAACCCAAGCTGCAGGCTCAAGACCTTCGGCTTTCATGATTTCGATTCCTTTTTCAACACCAATAGCATCCCAAATTTCGAATGGACCATTTTCCCATCCAAAACCAGCTTTCATGGCATCGTCTATTTTGTATAACTCATCAGAGATTTCAGGAATACGGTTAGAAACATAAGCAAACATTCCAGAGAAACTTTTTCTGTAGAATTCACCTGCTTTGTCTTTTCCTTTAACCAAAACCTTAAATCGGTTGATTGGTTTGTCTATTGTTTTTGTTAATTCTAAAGTAGCAAAAGAAGCTTTTTTAGCAGGACGGTATTCAAGAGTTTCTAAGTCTAAAGAAAGAATGTCTTTGTCAACTTTTTTGTAGAAACCTTGACCAGTTTTACTTCCGTACCATTTGTTTTCCATCATTTTGTTTACAAAATCCGGAAGTTTGAACAATTCGTGTTGTTCGTCTGTTGGACAGTTTTCGTAGATTCCGTTGGCAACATGTACCAAAGTATCTAGTCCAACAACATCTACAGTTCTGAAAGTAGCTGATTTTGGACGACCAATAACCGGTCCTGTTAATTTATCAACTTCTTCAATTGTTAATCCCAATTCTTTTACCAAGTGGAATAAACTTTGGATTCCGTAAATACCAATACGGTTTCCGATGAAAGCCGGAGTATCTTTGGCAACAACAGATGTTTTACCCAAGAATTTCTCTCCGTATACTGTTAAGAAATCCAATACTTCTGAAGAAGTTTGTGGACCAGGAATAATTTCGAATAATTTTAAGTAACGCGCAGGGTTAAAAAAGTGAGTACCGCAGAAATGTTTTTGGAAATCTTCGCTGCGTCCTTCGCTCATGAAGTGAATTGGAATACCTGATGTGTTTGATGTAACCAATGTTCCCGGTTTTCTGAATTTTTCAATTTGTTCAAAAACCATTTTTTTGATATCCAAACGCTCCACAACCACTTCTATGATCCAATCTACATTGGCAATTTTTGCCATATCGTCTGTAGTATTTCCAGTTGTGATTCGGTTAGCGAATTTTTGGCTGTAAATAGGAGAGGGCTTAGATTTTAATGAGTTGGCTAAATGCTCGTTTACCACACGGTTACGAACAATTTTACTTTCAAGTGTAAGCCCTTTTTTGGCTTCAGCATCTGTCAATTCTCTTGGAACAATGTCCAAAAGTAAGACTTCGACTCCAATGTTGGCAAAATGACAAGCAATTCCTGAACCCATAATTCCGGATCCAATTACTGCTACTTTTTTAATGGTGCGTTTCATCATTATTGTTTTCTTGTTGATTAAATATATTTTTATTCTGAATTAGTTCGTTGATCGTTTCAGCTACTTCTATAAAATTGTTTAGTTTTTCCTCAGAAACATGTTTTCTAATCGTTTCATTAAAGCTTAAAACTGTATTTCTTGAAAGCTCTCTTTTTTCTTTTCCAAATTCGGTTAGATAAATCAAAACGCCTCTACCGTCTTCTGGGTTTTTCTTCCTAACTATTAGCCCTTTTTCCTCCATCGATTTTAGGGTTCTGGTTAAGCTTGTCGCTTCCATTCCCATTCTTGGTCCTAAAGCTGTAGAAGGTGTTCCTTCCTCTCTGTCAATACTTAATAGGGCAAATCCGGTTGCCATTGTTGCATCATACTTATTGGCTTCTTCATTGTACATTCTGGATACTGCCTGCCAAGTTGCTCTTAGGATATAATCTATTGTTTTGTTTTTCATGTTTTACTATATCGATTTCAAATGTAATAAAAAAAATACTATGCATGCATAATAAATTTTGTTTTTTTTTAATTTTTTATAAATATAAATAAAAAACTCCTTTAAAATAAGGAGTTTAGTGAATATTATGCATGCGCTGTATTTTTCCATTTTTAGCAAAGTTTCCAAGAGATAGAAGTTCAAATTCTTCCCAAACGACAGTAAGATTTGGTAGCTTAAGTTGGGAAAACTGTTTGTTTTTTTTCAACTGAAATATAGGTGTTTATACTCTTTTTTATGGTTTTTAATGGTTCTAAATTTGAATTGTTATGACCAAACAGTTGGTCTATAGATTATTAATTTGAGTTTATAAATGAAAGGATGGAATAAAATTGCACTGTTATTTTCTTTTTTGTTTGCCAATGGTTTTTTGTTTTCTCAAAATGAAAAGCTAATTATAGGGAGAACAACTGGCAAGCTAAGTATTAAGAAAAATTTGGAGGTACGAACTTTTGGTTTCAGCAACACTCTTTCCGGACAAGTAACGCTGCCTGGTTCATGTATAGATGTTAAGGAAGGCGATAATGTAAGTATTGATTTATGGAATATTTCTCAAGGAAATCCAATTTCTATGTTTTGTAATGAAATTGAGTTTGTACAGCACAATGAAGCCAAAGAAATAATGAAGAAAAAAGAAGCCATAGACCATATGGGACATGGGTTTTATTCTTTTTTGGCAACAAAGGCCGGTACTTATCTTTATTATAGTCCTGAAAATTATCCTTTTAATCTCCAGGCTGGTATGTTTGGAATAATTATTATACGACCAAAAGAGAAGGATTCTTCGTTTGTTATGCCTTGTACTGAAACATTATGGTGTAGTTATGAAATCGATACAAAGTGGCATACCGATGCAATTATGGATGTGGAGTACGACGATATCAACAAACCAATTGCTCTTCCTGACTATAAGCCCAATTATTTTTTGATTAATGGTAAAATAACTACTGAAATAGGAGGGTTACAATCTTTAAAGAATAAAAAGGAAACAGTATTGCTGCGTTTGGTTAATTCAGGTTTATATCTTCATGAAATCCTATTTCCATCGAGTGCAAAACTTCAGTTAGTTTCTGGAAAAGATACCGCTATGATAGCATTACCGAAAGGGAATAAAGTAAATCTTCACCCAAGAGAATGCCTTGAACTACTTGTTTCTTTAGAAAATGTACCTGAAAAGGAACAGATTATCTACCATTTTATAGATCCAATTTTAAATAGAATAAGCAACAAAAAAAACATTCCTGTTTTTTATTAAAACTCAAACCAATATTTATGAAACCAATATTCTGTACTATTATTTTCCTTTTGTTTTTTTTCAACTCATTTGGGCAAAACAAACCTACTTTTTCTGTAGTAGGTAATGCAACCAATAAGGAAAGTCTGCTAAGAAATAAACGTCTGGATGTTTCTAAAATTAAAGTAGAAAATATTTCTAATAAGCCTATATATCTTGTTTGGGAAACAGTATCGAATACATTTCCGAAAGAATGGGATTGTTCGATGTGCCAGCATGGAGCGTGCCAAATAGGAATTCCTAAAGGTTCTGCTTTTAATAAGCTAAATGCAGATCAGCAAGGATTTATTGCTATTCATGTGATTCCTGATAACAGAGTTGGTAATGGAATCGTGAAATTTAAAATTTATGATAAAGCAAATCCGGATTATGTTAAGATTCTAACCTTTGAAGTAGAAGTACTTTAATATAAATACCAAAAAATAATAACCAATTAAAAACAAACTATATGAAAAAAACTATTCTTTTATTATCAGCCATTTTGATTACTGGTTTATGCCATAGTCAAGATAAAAGCAACACAATCTATGTTCGAAAAAACGCTAATTCACCAGAAGCTCAGGCTGATCTTGAAGCAATGAATGTTGCCTTCAAAAAAATGCGTGAAATGGGATGCGAAAATGGTCTGGCTTGGTACTACCAAGGAGCAATTCACAATATTCCAAATGTAATTAATGGAAAAAATGCTCTTTGTTCAAAATATCAAAATGGTACAGATAAATTATGGGCTTGGGGGGATTGTACACATACTTCTACTCAAAATGCGTCTTTGAATTTTCTTTTATGGCATAGAATGTATACTTGGTATTTAGAAAAAATTATTAGAGAATTATCAGGAAAAAAAGATTTTGCTCTACCATACTGGAATTATGGAAGTACTGAAGTTAATGATAATATTATGGCTGCGCAAACAAGGAATAAATCGGGTTCTTTGTATGAAGCTGCCAGATATAGTGTTCTTAACGCAGGAAAACCAATTCCAGCAGATGAGGTTACACAAATTCAGTTAGCACTTAATGAATTAAGAACGAATCCTTCATTTGCTGGAAATGCTGGATTTAGTAAAAAACTAGAAGGTTCACCTCATGGTTTTATGCACGATCTTATTGGGGGATATTATGCTAACCCTCCAGAAACGTATTATAACCAAATATACCAGAAAAATATGTCTGGATTAATGGCAAATGTAGACTCAGCAGGATTTGATCCTATTTTTTGGTTGCATCATAGTATGGTTGATCGTATTTGGGAATCTTGGGATGTTTCATCTTATGGACAGCGCCCAACTTTAGAAGAATTAAAAGCTCATCCTTGGCCTTATGAGTTTATAGCTCCTAATGGAGACCATGTTACTTATACTATGGATGAAATGTATAAAGTAGTCTTTAATTTAGATTACAAATATGACGATTTACTTTATGAATCCACGCCTGAAGCTATTGCTTCTAGTGATCAAGTGATTTTAACTCCTAATGAATCATCAGCAAAGAGTAAAATTTCTTTTCAAGATTCAAAAGAAAAAATTATATGGGAACAAAAAATTGGAAAAATAATCGATGAGAAAGCCTTTGTTCAAAAAGTAACTAGCAAATTGGCGAAAGAAACTAATAAATCTTTTAAAAGCGAAGCTAATTCCAACATCGTACTGAATTTGGATGTAGTGGTTTACAAAGAACCAACGGATTATTATACAGTTTATCTTCGTTATCCTGGGAAAGAAGACCAATATGTTGGGGTGATGACTTTCTTTGGAGTTGCTCATGATCATGGAACCGGAGAAAATCATACGATTGGAGAGAATGGGGTTAAACTTAATTTCTCATACTATGTTTCAGATGATTTATTGGCTTCGGATGGCAACTTCGATATTATTATTGAAAAGAAAGGAATTGGTGATGCTAAAGTAACACTTGAAAAAATAAGTATGGCAAAGGTGAACTAAGCCATTAGCTAAGAACTATTATTTAAAAAAAAAACGGCACTTAAATAAAGTGCCGTTTTTTATTGAGATTACTCGTTTGTTGGAATTGTAAAGATTAGATATTTCGTCTAGCTTACTAAATTGTTTTTTCCCTATCTAAAAAAGTCAATGTTTTCATTTTGTCACAATTTACTTATTAGCCTAATTCTATGTAGCTAAAAAGTGATGTTTTGTGTATTTAATATATTGAAAAACAAGTATTTATACTCTTTTTGATATTGCTTTTATGAGGTAAATTTGATGTCACTATTTTTTGATTATAAAAAAGCCTTTAAAATCAACTTAAAAATTAACCTAAAAATAAAAAAACATGGAAGTAGTAGCTTACAGAGGACTGATTACGACCCTTGATAGTTTTATCGAACGGTTGCAAGGACGCGGAGAAATAACAACGCAAGACATTCTTGATAATGCGAGTATTGCTTACTTTACGGCAAAAAATTTGGATTATAAAAGTGCAGAAATTCATAAAGCCCTAATGGGTATAGGGAAAGGTGAAATCACATTGATAAAAAAAGAAGATTTAACTAAATTTAAAGCTGTGATTAAGCCCAATCCAGAGACAAATTTTCTAAATCACGCTTTATTGTCTAATATTAGTGCCCAAAATGCATTTATAGCTTTAAAGAGTTCTGGTGTTCATTTTGTTTACGATGGTGGTCATACTAAAGCCAAAGCGTCTGAGGTATGGTAAATCTTGAGAATAGAAATAGAAATATGTAAAAAGCGTCCCATAGGAGGACGCTTTTTGATGTTATTTAAATTGATTTGCTATTTCAAATAAATGCTATTGTATTTTTTTTACAGAACAAAATGCAATGATTTTTAATCAAGAACGTACGAAAATTTACCATTAAGAATGTAATTTTTGCCAACGGCAGTATTACAAAAAATAATAGTGAGAATTTTGCCGTCATTTTTTACGTAGAATTTCGTTCCTTCTGACGCATTATCTCCATTAGGCCCATACCATCCTCCGTAATCCTCAATAAATAACTTCGCTTTTCCGGTTGATAAATTGATGTTATTTCCAAATTCATATTCTCCAACGGTATATTCACCTGTTAATGGAGGGTTCTTGTTGTTTTCATTAAATTGTACATAAATACGTGCGGTAGCATTACTGGAAGAAGTTGAAAATTCGATATTCCCTTCATTAGATCCCCAACTAGGATAGGATTTATCTACTTTGTAAATACTGATTTTTGTATTACCTAGATTAACGCTGTTATTGACCACAGGATTGCAGGGTGCCGTAATAGATGTTTTAAAAGAGTATTCATCGCCGTAACCAACACCTGTTTCATTTATAGCATAAAATCTGCAATAATAGGTTGTGTTTTCTTTAAATAATGAATAGGTTTCGAATGTCTCACCAAATCGGGATCCTTTGGGTATTTTGTTGTCATTTACCGTAGGATTTGAATTTTCTCCCCAAGCAATGCCATATTCGGTGATTTTTTTACCTCCTTCACTACGTATTATGCCACCTAAAGAAGCAGAATTTGCCTGAATATTTTGCGGTTCGTAAGTTGTTACAATCGGAACAATATAATCTATCTTGTCTATTTCACAACCACTTATCAATACAACTAACAATAGGAAAGATAACTTTTTCATCTAAAATAATTTTCTGCCAAATGTAAATATTTTAACAATATATTTGCATTAAATTTTTAAAATATAATTTTTTAGTCCCCCATTTATGAAGTCATTCAAAATATTTTTTTTTATTCTTTTAATAAGTTTTTCAAATTCACAGATACAGGCACAATTTCGTAGTAACGGAAGGGGACTTTTTGAAGGTAGATTCGGTATTACTGCTGGGTATACCAATTATGTTTTAGAGTCGAATGTCCTTTTTACAAAATCTCAACCAGGTTATTTACTAGGGGTAGTTTCTACTGTTGAATTTACGGATTATCTAGAGTTACAAGTTGGTTTAAATTATATGCATCACAGAATGAAATTCGTAGGCAAATCTGATCTCGAGGCAGAGCCTGAGGATTTAAATTTTAGACTCGAAAACTTTGATATACCACTTATTTTAAATTATAATTTTTTTGATAATGATGAGTGGAAAATAGGAGTGAATGCTGGCTTTACGATTAGTTTAATGCAGTCATATACATGTGCGGATGATAGTAAAGAAGATTATATTCTTGAGCCAGTCAATTTGGATGTGAAATACTTGAATTTTGACCAAGAAAATGAGAGCTTATCTTTTAACACTTATATTCCTTTAGGTGTAGGTGCAGAATTTAAAAATATTGCATGTAATTTAAGATATAATATGGGACTAAGTGACCCGTTCAGACAGGCACCATTTTATAATGCTGCATTTGAAACAAAGGCAAAGCAAAATTTTTATAGTGTATCATTTACTTACTTTTTTGATAATTAAAAAATCCAGAAGTAGAAAAGATATTTAGTGAAAAAACAGAGTCATTTCCAGTACTAAATAAAGCGCACCCAAATAATATAGTTGCGACACAAAATCATTGTTTAGTATGTTTGGAGTAGTTGTTCAGGAAATTAGAAAACATAAAAAAAAGAGCCAAAGTTAAAATTCAACTTTGGCTCCCATAAAAAAAACAAATTGATATTAAAAAAACTAATTCTTAATTAATTTTTGGGTAATTAAAGTTCCGTTATTAGAAATAAATTGAACAATATAGATTCCTGGAATTTGGTTTGCTATATTCACATTAAATTCTCGTTTCTTAGAAGTTCTTTCTTCAAAGATTACCTTGTTATTAATGTCCATAACTTTTAGAGTTCCTTGCTCTTCATTGTTTATGTTTATTTTAAATATTCCATTGGTTGGATTAGGATAAACGGTAACGGCTTTAGAGTTTGTAGCTTCACTACGTAATGTTTTGCTTGTCTTACCGTTTGGTTTATCGGATTTTGTAAGAACAAAGCGTTCACCACCTTCTATTTGACCTTTTAGGGCATCTTCCTGAATAAGATCTAGGGTAATTTGCTCTTCAATAGGGAAGTCTTTGGCAACTCTAAAGTCAAATGTTATTCCAAAAGTTTCACCAATATCAATAGGTAAATTGGTAATTGATGCGTCTCTGGATTTTATCAAGATTTTATTTTTATCTATAATCTCAAACTGTTTTAAGGATCCGTTTGCCTGTGCTCTTTCAAATAATTTTTCGTCTAGTGTAGCTTCTATTGTTCCGCCTAAATCAAAGAAATTATTTTTGAATTGTTCATTAAAGCCTTTGTCCAAGAAGCGAATGTTTATGTATTTAGAACTTACACCTCTTATAAATAAGGCAGTAGGAGGAACAAAATCTGTGGTTATTAGATTGTAAACACTCACATTTTTCCAAGCAATGTTATTGTTGTTTTTGGTGTTAATATTTATTCCAACACCATTTAGTTCACTAAACATAGGATCATTTGGTGATTCTATTCTTGCGGCTAAACAAAAATGATGTTGATCATAAGTATAATCTGCCGGATTTGGCGGATACCAAGGAATAACCACTACAGTATTACCACCAGGAGGTATAGATGGAATACTTACTTCTCCAATTTCATCACCATGCATAACACCACTAATGCTATAATTCACAAAATTGGTAGGCCATGTCAATCCCGAAGATGCTTTGGCAAAATACAGTCTCACCTTGGCAGATGAACTGGCATTTGCTCCTCTGTTATACACTCTCATGTATACACCATTTGGAGAGTACAATTTATACTCAGGGTTTTGATGTGTAAGACCTCCATCAATATTTTGTCTTACCCAAATGTCATCGCTTATCCACATAGGACCTGAATCTGGATTTGGCTGTAAACCAGTGTCGAATGGTCTGTCTTTGATGTATAAATCTGTAGAAGGCATTGTTATTCCCGTAACTATCAAGGAATATCTTTGATTAGCATTTGCCAATGTTCCTTTATGGGTAACAGTAACGGTATAAACACCTGAGGCTCCATTGATATTGATTCGCTCGTAAGGATCTTTCGTATTATCACCTAATCCGTTTGTTGTTGCCGAGGTTAGTCTATAAGGGAAATATGTACCTGATCCGTTTGTGACACGTATGTCTAAGTCATTAATTAATTTAGCTGTACCAATATTTGGAGTGCTGCCACCATAGGCTACACCGGCTGGGTCTGTCCAAGATATAGAGGCAATTAACGGATTTATACCATCAGACACTACCGTAAAACTATAGCTGCTTCCGTTGGCTAAAGTATGTTCCTGAACAATGGCATTGGTTCCGCTTTTAGTAATAGTTTCAGCGGCAAATTTTGCGTTAAGTAAACCCCAACCAAAAATGGCATCTGGACCAACTGCTCCTGCATCATCTGCAGTATGCAAAGCCAATCCTTTTAAGGTTGCTGCACGCATAAAATTACCAGTCTTATTTTTGTAATGCTGTTGCAACAAAAGTAATGTACCAGTAACGTTTGGTGATGCCATAGAGGTTCCGGTGGCATTACCATAACTGCTGTTTGTTAATGGAGTTATTGGTGATGTAAGTGTTGCTGTAGAATATACAGATGTTCCATTTCCTGTAATGTCTGGTTTTATTCTTAAATCATCTGTTGGACCTTGGCTACTAGATGTGTTAATCGTTACACTTGTTAATCCTCCAGATGCATTTATAACTGCATCATTGGCATTGGCAATTACTAAATTGTTTTTGCAAGTTGCATATCCAGTGAGCTTATCATAGGCTGGATTTCCTCCTAATGGACTTGTATTTGCAGTGTTGTCATTACCATCATTTCCGGCTGCTTTTACCATTAAGTAATAAGGAGCATTGTACATTAGATTATCCCAATCTCTTGCTACGGTTTCGTAGGCTCCAAATCGCCATGGTGCAATTAGAACAGCTCCTGATGCATTTCTTGTAGCCCACCCATAAGAATGATTAGAAAGCAGCATTCCATTTGTGGCAGCAGTTGTAGCTTCGGATAAGTCATTATTCCATTCGTTTGTTCTTGCATTTGCCTGATAGGCCATCCCTTTTGATGCTGCTACTGTACCCGCTGCTACAATAGTACCAGTAACATGATTGGCATGTTGGCTATTGTTGCTGGTTGTTACAATTGTAGTGACTCCATCTGTAATAGAGACTCTTCCTCCAAACTCATTGTGAGTAGGAAGTGTTGCTCCTCCATCCCAAACATAAGCTGTCATTGTTTGGCCATTAAGGTTTAGTCCTAAACCTCCACCAGTGTTCAAATAGTTAGTTCGGGTAGATTTTGCTGCATTTACATTTTCTGTTGCAAAATAGATTGGACTTTTTCCGTCTTCAGTGACACTCATTAATTCACTTACCGAGCCGTCTTTGTTGGTGAATGATGTTTTCCAACCTTTGGTTTTTGCTAACTTGAAAGCCTTTTGTTTATTTTTTTCGGCTTCTGTTTTATGTTTTTGGCTTAGCGATTCCAGTTCTGATACATTGGTATTAGACCTTATCTTTTCAATATCATTTTGTGTTTGGGAATAAGCCATTCCGCAGACACAAAGGAATATAATTTTGTATAAAGTTTTCATATGGTTTCTTTTTTGAGTTTAATAGGTTTTTTTAGGTTTTGCGATATTACTATTACAATAAGGGGGGCTTCTGTTATTGATTTCCCCTGTGATTTCATAAAATAAGTTTGATGTCATTTCCATGATTTTAATTTTATTTTTTAATACTAAGTGGGATGTTCGTAGATAGACTTATATGTAGTTATTTAATGAGATTGCTTTTTAAAATTGAATTTATTTCTCTTTCTAATTTGATTATATGTCTTTTGAATTTGACAAATCTCGCCAATGTTTATAAAATCAAACAGAGTATAAGTACTTGAATGTTAATAATCTATATTATTTTTAGGTAAAGTGAATGTAGTGAAGTTGTATTGAAATTGAATGAAATGGGATGAGTAGAGAAGAATACTTAATAAAATTGAGGAGCTCACCATTTTAGGAAATAGAAACATTGTCAGTGTGATAAACCAAATGTTTGTTAAATGAAAAAACCACGAATAGACAGCTATTCGTGGTTTTGGGTTTATGGTGTTTTAGATTTGCTTAGCCTTTCTTAAAATTACCACTATCTACATCTCTCAAAAATTGAATTACTCCTTTGAAATAGTTTTTCTGATCGTCATATTGCGAAAGATGGCTTCCGTTGGGACAGAATAAGAAACGACCGTTTTGTACTTCTTTAGACATCCATTTCATGTGTTCGGGATCCATAGTGTCGTATTTGGCACCAATTACTAGAGTAGGAACGGTAATCGTTTTAAGTCTGGCAGTGACATCCCAGTCTTTTAGAGTGGCATTTCCGGTAATTCCAAATTCACTTGGCCCTTGCATGTATACATACACTTTTGGATTGATGTGCTTGAAACATCTATTGATTGATTCCGGCCATTTATCAATGGGCATTCTTAAAATATGTTCTGTATAATAGTATTTAAAAAGTAGCTCAGTGTATTTTGGATTGGTATAATCTTTGTTTTTTTCAAATGCTTTTATTTGATCAAAAACTGCTTTTGGAAGTTTAGGACCAAGAACTTCATCAGCATATTTGTTGTATGCAGGTGCACTTGCCATCATGTTCGAAATAATCAGTCCTTTAAGGTTTTTTTGGTATTTCAAGGCATATTCCATAGCAAGAATTCCGCCCCAGGATTGCCCTAGAATATAAAAATTAGAATTGTCGCAGCCTAATGCTTTTCGGACCTGTTCAACTTCTTCCACAAATCGTTCGTTTGTCCATAAACTATTGTCATCTGGCTGATCACTGTAATAGGAACCCAATTGATCATAGTAGATGTATTCTATACTTTCGTTTGGGAAATAGCCATCAAATGATTCATACAACTCATGGGTGAGACCAGGACCTCCGTGAAGTAATAACACTTTGATAGTTGGATTGTTACCTACAGTTTTGGTCCAAACCTTATAAGTGCCTTTGGGAGTAGTAATGGGAATCATTTTGATACCGCCTGTTAATTGATCGTCTCTTTTTGAGAAATCCAAATAATTAGACTTGACAGTGTCTTCGGTTTTTTCTTTGCATCCTATGAATAAAAATAGACAGGCAAAAAGGATAGCGTTGATTTTTAATTTCATTAGACTAATTTTTATGGTTGTTTATACATTGGTTTAAGTTCTTGAATAAAGTTAACTATAAAGTATTTAACTTTTTGATGTGTGGCATTTATTCATGATTTTTATTTATAAATCGTATTTACCTAACTGATGATTTTTTGTTAAGAAAATTAACTTACGGTATTTTCTTTCAATTTTTAATTATCAGCTTGTTTATTTAGTAAGACAAATCTTCTTTTGTTAAATATTTTGTGTTGAGGCTCAAAAAAATATATGGTAATGTTTTGGAAACCTGTATTTTAAGATTTTTTTTAATAGGATATTAGTACTTATAATTGAAAACGAGTATTAATACTTGTCCTTTTGTTTTCTTAAAATTATAAATTGTTTTTTTATTAAGGTGACTGATATGAGGTAGTTCATGAATAAATCTTAAGTAAAATATAGTTTTTTTTTAGAAAATGGTGGCAACCGAAAAACCAATGATAGAGTAGGTGGGATAAATAATTAATTTATGATAAGAAGTTTACGTATTACTGATGATTTTGTTCAAGAGGAGGAATGTAAGGAAATTATTTCTAGTGATTTTTATTATGATATGAATGGTAAAATGGATCAAGAATTAATTCAGTTGGCTAAAAATATTATAATGGGGAGGACAACGTCATATTCTGCTGAGGTGAGTTTTGATTTTAATTTTGAGATAAATATTGATAACGGAAAATCATTTTACGTTACAGATTTAGGTAATCTTGTTTCAGATGGTGGTATTTTTTCGGGTGATATTTATACTGAGGACATCAATCGTTTATATAATGATACAGTAAGCTTTGAGTTTAAGAATACAGCTATTTATTTATGCCTTGTATTTTTTGATCGTGATTCTAATAATTTAGGGGCTTTTAAATGTGGGGCTTTTTCACCGGTTGACAGTAGTGGAATAGGATTTGGAACGTGGTATTAATTGAATTTTAATGCGTCTTTAAAGCTATTATAATGCTTAATAGTATTTAAAAAACAAATAGTCCCGACACATTAGGTTGGGACTATTTGTTTTTATATTTCAGTATCATTTACTGTATTGTATTTGTCCAAAGCATTTTTAATGATTTTTTGCATTCGGTTTCTAAGATGCTCCGGTTTTAAGACTTCAAGTCCAGCGCCAAAACCCAATAAGAGCCTTTCCATTTCATAGTTAGGAATCAAAAATAAATTAATGATAATACTTCCGTCTTCATTTTCAGTAATCAATCGCTGAGACGAATGCAAAGGTTTTGTGATCACATAAGGAGCATTTATGGCATCAATCCAGAGTTCAATGCGTCTGGGTTTTAAACCTGAATTGACCGTTACACCAATTATATTTTTATAATAGGAATCAGCCTCAAAATTTTCATCTAGATAAGGAAGATTAAAATCATAATCAATGGCAATAATTCTGTCCAATGCCAAATTGGTAATTGGCTGAGATCCTTTTTTCTTCCCGATTAGAAACCAGCGATTATTGAATTCTTTCAATATAAAGGGATGAAAATGGAACTTATTTTCTTCTGTTGATTTAAACGATTTATAAGTAATCACCAGTACCATTTTTTTTATAATCGCCTGATAGACTTCTTCTAAAAAGTGTAAACCCTTAAGTTTTTCGTTCTTATCCAGATAAATAACCGGTTTGGTATGTGATTTCTCGGCATAGATTTTATCCTCCAATCGCTGTAAAATATCTGATACATCATTAAAGAGCGAGAAATCTTTAAATTGTTTCAGCATCGAAACCGTTTCGGTTAAAACATTCATATCGGTTTCCGTTAGCGGAATATCCGTTATCGAAAACTCTTCGTCTTCATATTTATAATATTTTTTATCATACACAACAATTGGCGCATTGTAACCCAGTTTTTCACTCCGCATCAGCTGAATATCCATTTGGATTGTTCGTTTGCTAATTGGGTTCTCACGGCCTTCATATTCAAATAAAGCCTCAGAACAGCTTTCTATTAAATCATCCAAAGACCATTGTCGGTATTTATTCTGCAGGCATTTATCTATGGTTTTGTACCGGATTAGGGCATTTTTATTTTGTGACATTTGGTGTGTTTTTATTTTCCAATTTTTTCCGTAGACGTACTGTGATACGTCTAACGTATTGTGGATATTCGTTGCGTAGAGATGCACTGCAGTGCATCTCTACAGTGCGTCTCTACAGATATTTTTACGTTAACAATGAAATTTCTTTTTCAATATTGGATCTGGCTTTTTCTTCATATAAATCTCTGAACTCTTTGGTTTGAAAAATAAATTCATTTTCCAGAAAATGCTTCAGGGCTTTTGCGCGTCCGGGTTTGTAGAGAAGATTAGGATAAATGCGGTATTCTTTTCTTATCTGCTCAAAATAGATTTTATAATCGTCCCAATCTTTCGCCAGAATTTTCAAATCAAAATCGATTAACCAATTTGTATCTTCAATAGAATTGTGTGCGTGAAGCTGTGTTGCACAGATGGCATCAAAAATCAATTGACTATTGAGGGTGTGTTTTTCTGGTAAAATAGACAAAGCCAATTCAGCACTTTTTAGTTCATTATCTTTTTTTGAAGCTGAATACACAAAATCATGATAAAAAATAGAAAATAATATTTCATTCGGATTTTGTAGCTGATTAGAATAGATTTCAAAACTCTCAATCATTTCTTTTAGATGTGTGAGATTATGATAATGTCTTGATTTCTTGGAATATACCTTTTCTAAATCTGCCCATTTTTGCTGAATATCTTTTGCATTAAAGCCTATATTCAGAAGTAAATTGGTATAAATTGTATTCAAATCCATGTTCTTTTTTGTTCAAATTTAAAATTCTTTTTTTACTACGCAAAATAACTGCGTATTGGTTCCGAAATCTTTGCTCAAGAAATAAAACAATAACCAATTGTCTAATTTTAAAAATCAGAAATTATGAAATTCAATTTTTTGTCAAAACAAAAAACTACTATAGTTAATCACGAAAATGCAAAAGCTTTTCCATTAACAGCAGAATATGAATTGTATGCGGCAGTTGTAACAACAAGTTTGAGCGACTCATTTTATGAAAAAGATACAACACGATTGGAACGAATAAAAAGTTTAATCCAAAAATGTAATCCGGTATTTGTGGCAAAGCTTGCTGTTTATGCTCGTAACGAAATGCATATGCGTTCAGTGCCATTGGTTTTGGTTGTTGAGTTGGCTAAAATATATTCAGGTGATTCATTAATCAGTAAAATGATAACACACGTAATTCAGCGTGCTGATGAAATAACAGAGCTTTTGGCTTACTACCAAATGGCAAATGATCGAAATGGTGTTAAAAAATTAAACCGTTTGTCTAAACAAATACAAAAAGGTCTGGCTGTTTCTTTCAATAAATTTGATGAGTACCAGTTTGCAAAATACAATCGCGACGGTGTGGTTAAATTAAAAGACGCCTTGTTTTTGGTACACCCAAAAGCAAAAGACGAAGCGCAACAAGAATTGTTTAACAAAATAGTAAGCGATACTTTAGAAACACCTTATACTTGGGAAACTGAGTTGTCACAATTAGGTCAGTTCAAATACTCGAATGAAGCCGAAAAGCAAAAGGCATTCACTCAAAAATGGGAGGAATTGATCGATAGCAACAAAATAGGTTATATGGCTTTGATGCGAAATTTGCGAAATATATTAGAAGCCAATGTTTCAGGTTTTCATGTATTAAAAGTATGTGACTATCTTTCGAATGAAAAAGCAGTTTTGAATTCAAAACAATTGCCTTTCCGATTTTTAGCCGCTTACCGTGAATTGAAAGAATTGAAATCGAAGTACACAGCCATGGTTTTAGATGCTTTGGAAGATGCAGTAATGATAAGCGCTAAGAATATAAAAGGTTTTGATATAAATACTGCTGTTGTGGTTGCCTGTGACGTTTCGGGTTCTATGCAGCAGCCAATTTCACCAAAAAGTAAAGTTTTGCTTTATGATATTGGTTTAATGTTGGGTATGTTAATGAAAAGCCGTTGCCAGAATGTGGTAAGTGGTATGTTTGGCGACACTTGGAAAATCATCAATATGTCAAAACGAAACGTATTGTCTAATGTAAACGAATACTACAAACGCGAAGGCGAGGTAGGTTATGCTACCAATGGTTATTTGGTTTTAGAAGATTTGATAAACCGAAAACAGGTTGTAGATAAAGTAATGTTGTTTACTGACGTTCAGATGTGGAACAGCAACCAAACCAATCATACCTTTAGTAATTCTTGGGAAAAATATAAAAAGATGGCTCCAAATGCTAAATTGTATTTGTTTGATTTGGCAGGTTACGGTCAACAGCCAATAAACATTCAGAAAAATGATGTTTATTTAATAGCCGGTTGGTCCGATAAAGTGTTTGATGTATTGCATGCCTTAGTAGATAAAAGCAGTGTTTTGAATTACATTAACCGAATAGAATTGTAAATTTATATCTACTGCGCAAAATAATCGTGCAGTAGTATTTAAATCTTTGTAAAACAAAAGTTCATTGAAATTAAAAATAAGTGCCGTAATTAAGTGTTACTTCGCTTTCGTCGCTCCGGGTCGGGAGTTCGAATCTCTCCATTTTTACGTAATGATAAAAATGTAGCTCAGTGGTTAGAGCAGGATATGTCACTTTTTGACTATTGCCTTATTTTAAAAATAAAAAAAGAATGTCGTAAATAAGAGTTACTTCGTCACCATTTAGGGGAGGAATAGCGAAGTTGTAAAATCAGCAAGGCTATCCAGTTCGACTCTGGCAAGACAAGCCCCGTTTCTCTTATTGCTTTTTACTTCTTTTTAAAACTGAAAAATGTCGTGAGCAAAGAGCTACTTCGTAAGGATTCAAATTACTCTTGCCAATTATCACTTTTTCAAATTTATAAGATGCCGTTTATAAAGTGCTACTTCGTTGGTTGATTTATTAGGTTCGAGTCCTAAATTATCACTTATAAAATATTGCTCTTAAAAAAGAGTGTCGTCAGGAAATGGTTCCTTCGTTCCAAAGAAATTTAAACCATTCCTAAACATTACCTCTTTAATTAAAAATAAAACAAATACTATTTAAAAATAGAAAACATGAATACACAAATCAACGGATTTGAATTATTAGAATTAGGATTTCCAGAAGGAAAAGCAATCGGAATTGCCTTAAAAATAAACAGTAAAAGACACGGATTTAAACGTGACGAAATGATTACCAATTTTAAAAACGTACTGGAAGCTCCAGAAAATTATATAGACGATGCTATTTTCAATAAACTAGCGGTTTTCTTAATCGAAAAAGCGAATGAAAAACCAGAAGATTTTATTGCTTTAAACCAAAGCCCGAATGCTTATTCAGCTTACGGTTTAGAACATATTGAAGACGGTGCCAGAAAGCAAATGGAAGTTGCCATGAAATTGCCTGTTACCGTTGCCGGAGCTTTAATGCCGGATGCACATCAAGGTTATGGATTACCGATTGGTGGAGTTTTAGCCACTAAAAATGCTATTATTCCCTACGGAGTTGGAGTCGATATTGGTTGTAGAATGGCATTGTCGGTTTATGATATTCCGGAAGATTTTTACTTTGAAAATGAAGCCAAATTCAAGAAAGAATTAATCGCGAATTCTATTTTTGGAGCAGGTCACGGTTTTCACGGTCAGTACAAATCAGATCATGCGGTTTTGGAGAATGAGACTTTTAATATGAATCCGTTTGTGAAGAATTTAAAAGATAAAGCCTGGTCGCAATTAGGTTCATCTGGAGGAGGAAACCATTTTGTGGAGTTCGGAATAATGGAATTTGCAAAAGATGATGCTGTTTTGAATATCCCAAAAGGAAAATATGTTGCTTTATTAACGCATTCCGGTTCACGCGGAATGGGGGCAACCATTGCGGGACAGTATACCAAAATTGCCAAAGATGTTTGTAAACTTCCGGATGTGGCTAAGAATTTAGCTTATCTGGATATGAACTCACAATTGGGTCAGGAATATTGGCTGGCGATGAATCTTGCGGGTGATTACGCTTCGGCTTGTCACGAGATTATCCATAAAAAAATGGAAAAAGCTTTGGGAGCTACAATTTTAGCTAGAGTTGAAAACCACCATAATTTTGCTTGGAAAGAAATCTGGAACGGCGAAGAAGTAATCGTGCATAGAAAAGGAGCAACCCCAGCCGGAAAAGGCGTGATGGGAATCATTCCGGGAAGTATGACCGCACCGGGATTCTTGGTGAGAGGAAAAGGTGAGGAGAACGCCATAAATTCGGCATCACATGGAGCAGGAAGACAAATGAGCAGAACTCAGGCTATAAAAAACATTACGCAAACTGAGATGAAAACCATACTGAAAGATCATGGCGTTACGCTGATTGGTGCCGGACTTGACGAAGCGCCAATGGCTTATAAGGATATCAATCTGGTGATGGAAGCACAACAGGATTTGGTAGACGTTGTAGCCAAGTTTACGCCGAAATTAGTGAGAATGGCTGATGATGGGAGTAGAGAAGATTAGATAGAAAAGAGAGATGTGAGAAGTAAGAAGCAAGATGTGAAATGTGAGATGAAAGATGTGAGAAGCAAGACTTTGGAGATTTTGTTTTAGCCGCAAAGATTACAAAGGTTTACGCATAATTCGCAAAGATTTGTTTCACGCAGATTTTACAGATTAAGCAGATTTTTTTAAATGATTTTAATTCTTATAATCTGTGGCTAAAAATAAAAACTTTGCGACTCTGCGAGATTAAAAGTGAAAATTTCACATCTTTCATCTCACATTTCACATTTCACATTTTCACATTTTACATTTTCACATTTTACATCTAACATTTTACATCTAACATTTTACATCTAACATTTTACATCTAACATTTTCACATTTAACAAATTAAAAAACAATGAAAAAATACATAGACATAGGAATTAATTTAACCAATAGACAATTCCAAAACGACATAGACGATGTTGTACAAGACGCTGTAGATGCCGATGTATCGCAAATGATACTAACCGGCACAAGTGTACGAAATAGTGAAGAATCTGCTAAAATTGCGAGGCAATACCCGGGTGTATTGTATGCGACAGCAGGGATTCACCCGCATGATGCGAAGAGCTACGATGCGCAGAGTATTTCGAAATTAAAGAATTTATTACAGCACAAACATGTAGTTGCTGTTGGCGAATGCGGACTCGATTTTGATCGTGATTTTTCGCCTCGAGATAAGCAGGAGGAATGTTATAAAGCCCAGTTAGAATTGGCAATAGAAGTCCAGAAGCCTTTGTTTTTGCACGAAAGAGCCGCTTTCAGCAGATTTATGAGTATTACAAACGACTATCTGCCGAAATTGCCAAAAGCCGTAGTGCATTGTTTTACTGGAACTTTGCAGGAAGCCAAAACCTATCTTGATAACGGATTTTATTTGGGTTTTACAGGAGCGATTTCTGACACGAGACGTTTTAGTTATTTAAAAGAAGTCATCCAGTACGTACCGCTCGAACGAATGATGATTGAAACCGATGCGCCCTTTATGCTTCCTAAAAATGTCCCAAACAATCTTTTGAAAAAATACCACGAACGACGTTGCGAACCTGCTTTTCTGCCGTATGTAGCCGGAACGATTGCACAGTTTAAAGGTATTACTTTAGATAAAGTGGCAGAGGAAACGACCCAAAATGCAAAAAGCTTTTTTGGGATTTAGGTTAAAATTCGATTTATTTTTTGAACCATAAATTGTCAAATTACATATTGACTTTGTGGTTTATTTTTTGTTAATTTGAGAGATGAGGATACTTTGTTACTGGAAACCGTAAAATTTAATTAGCTAAATGTCAATAAATTGGTAAGCTGGAAAAAGATGATGAGGAGTTGGATTTGTTTTTTAAAGGTAAAATTATAAAATGCATGGAATATTCAATAGAACGAGTAACAGAAGCATATAATAAATTAAGAGCTTATATTTATTATGATTCTGGAGAATTATTATTACGAGAAAAGATAGTTGTTTTTGAAACAGGATTATCGAATGCACCTGATAATTTGTTTAAGGTTTATAAGAATAAAGATTATTTCAAATATATTAAAGATGAAGATGGGAATTTTATTCCTAATTATAAGGGAAAAATTACCTTAGAAATGAAACTTCAAGTGATAACTGATAGATTAAATAATTATCATCGTGAACCTGATTTTTTTGATAAGTTCATTAATGAAGTTGATGTGAAAATTTTTCCTAAAGTATTTGTCACAGATAATTTTTCAAATAAAATAGTATCAAATCAAAGGGTTAAGGAAAAATATTCTTTAGAAAAAGCAACTGCTTTTATTGACACTTCAATAGAAATTCATATACTGTCTGTTTTATGGATTCTTAATCAAGGTGTTAAAATTGACTCTGATTTACTACCTGAATGCATTGGTAATAGACTATTGTTAAATAAAAATAAGGACAGTGTTATAAAAGGAAGTTCATTATTTAAACCATATTTTAAGCAATATCAAAAATGGCGTGATGGCGCCGTTGAAATAGCTAAAGACTTATTGTCACAAAATAAAAATGCGCTTTTTCTAAACTTAGATATTAAAGATTATTTTTATTCTGTTAGAGTTGACATTGATAAATTTCCAATAGGAAATAGGAGACTAGGTGTTACAAGTAGACAATATAATTTAAATAAGATATTATTAAAAGTTCATAAAGATTACACATTAATTATAACGGATAAATTTAAACTTCCATATGATTTTATTGATGAGGTAGTAGATGCAAAAGGAAATTTTAATAAAGTTATTTTGCCAATTGGTTTGCTTTCATCATACGTTTTAGCAAATGATTATTTAAAAGAATTTGATAAAGTAATAATCGAAAAATTTAAACCTGCATATTATGGAAGATATGTTGATGATATATTACTTGTTTTGTCCGAACCAAATCCTTTAAGCTTTAGCCAGAAAAATTTCTTTTCAGATTTTAATTTTTCATTTAGTGATTACAAAAAGAAAATCAATGAAAATAAAAATAAATTTTATGATGTAAATTTTGATGAATCAAAACTATCACAAATTGAATTATATATCTTAAATAACTTTAATAAAATTGTAAGCCTCGTTGATAATCCTTTTTACGACAAAAAAAATAACGAGGAATGTATTTGTGATGATACAATTGAAAGAATATTTAAAGTGAATGGTTATCCATCATTATTTTTTCAAAGTAGTAAAACTCTATTACATTATTTTGATAAAGATGAATCAAGTATAGTTATAGATAAGCTTAAAAAGGAACTGAAAGAAAAATCAAGTGAGTTTAGAGATATGCCAAATGAACAAGATGATTCTAATAATTTTGAAGAAAGTGCCTATTATCTACAATATGATGGTACAGACGGGAAAATAAAAACTTTAAAAGATTATAAAGAAGATAGATTTGGATTGTCGGTTTATTTATCTCATAAAATAAATTTTGCTTTACGAAATCAAAAAATGATTTCTGAAGAAGAACAAGATAAAATAATAAAATTTTTTAGAGGAGAAAACTGTTTAGCATTATATAAATTGTGGGAAAAAATATTGACACTTTTATTAATTAATAATCAGCCTAAATATTATATGAACTTTCTATTTCATTGTATAGAGCAAATAGATAAGATAGAATCAAATCGTAAATATTCAGATATCATTGTTTCAAATTTAAAAGAAACAATGATTAATTATCTTTTTTGTGCTCATGAAGTTTCCCTATCTCTTAATTTGAATTTTTTAAATAGTAATATTGGAATTTCTAGAGAGTATGTGTTTAAATCGAATCACTTTAAAAATAATATTCACACAATGTTTTTCTCTAATTTGGATTTTATTAAGCCAAATTCATTAATAGCAAAGAGATATAGAAAAGCAAATATGATTAGACATCATTATGTTGTAATTCCACTGTTAAATTATACAATACAAAGCAAGAAAAGCCATATTAATTTAGTTGATAAAAAACTTCATATTGAATCTTATAAAATAGATAAAAAATTGTTGAAAAATTCTCCAAGACCAATTAGGTTTTGGGAATGTTGCATTGCTTCTTCATTTCAGCAATTTTATAAATTTAGCCAAATAAAAAATTTATGTGCTAACAATGAAGGATATATAGAAACAGAGATATTATTTGACATAGAGAAAATAGAGGAAGAATTTGTTTTTAATGATGAAACTCTTGAAAACGAATTAGGTTATACAAAAATCAAACAAAATTATTTAGATATTGCTTTTGAGTTTTATATAGAAGGAAATCAAAATCACTCAAATGATTATGACGATTATGAAGAATTGAAAAAGAAGTTTTATAATTTTTTTGATAATAAATTTGAAGTAGATAAAGAAAATACAATAAGAAAACCGAAAATATCCTTTGCAAATACTGAAATATTAGAAGAAAATATTTTGAAAAGTATTTTGAGGAGTCCTAATTTAACTTCTGAAAGATATAATAAATTAGCTTTAATATTAAAAAAAGCTAGGGAAGAGAATACTGATATTTTATTGTTTCCGGAATGTTTTGTTCCATTTAATTTATTATCAACTTTAGCTAGATATTCGTCAGATAATCAATCGTTGCTGGTTTCTGGTTTAGAACATCTCACAATAAATAAAACATCATTTAATTTTGTTGTTTCCATAATTCCAGTTGAAGTAAATGGAATAAAAGATGCAATTGTAGTGTTGAGATTAAAGAAAAATTATTCACCAGGAGAAGAATTTTTGATTAATAAAAATCATTTGCTTGTACCAAAAAGCAAACAAGAAATTCAAATTACTAATTGGAGAAATATATATTTTTCAGTTTGTTATTGTTTTGAAATGGCCAATATTACCCATAGAGAGCAATTGAAAAGTAAAATTGATCTATTGATAGCAATTGAATGGAACAAGGATGTTCCTTATTTTTCAAATATCGTTGAATCATCGTCTAGAGATTTACATTGTTATGTTGCTCAAGTTAATACAAGTAATTTCGGTGATACAAGACTTACTCAGCCTAAAGAAACTGCTATTAAAGATATATTGAGATTAAAAGGAGGTATAAATGATGTAATTTTAGTAGGTGAAATTGATATTAAAAAGCTAAGAGATTTTCAAAGAATAAAATCCTCAATAAACGAAAGTAAAGAGTTTAAGCCATTACCACCAGATTTTCTTTTAGAGCAGGTTATGAAAAGAATAAATAATCGGTAGTTAAAAATAAAATACCTATTCTTAGAATTTAAAAGATTGAAGCTATAATTCTAATAAACCAAAAAAAGCGCAAACCTTAAAAATTTGCGCTATTCAATTATATAAAGAAAAGAAATACTACTTCCCTTTCAGCAATTTTTCTAAGTACTCAACTTTATCTTTTTCAGCTTGAACTAAATGTTCGTAAAGCTCAACCACTTTATCAAGAGGATTGAATGTACAATGATTATTTGTGGTGTTTCCTTGAGCACCAGTATTAGCACTATTGTCATAAAAGGTATTAAAGAAATTAAAAACAGATTCTTCCGTAAAATTTTCAAGAGCTTCAACCGTAACACCAAGCTTTTGTTTTTGTATAACAATTTGGGTTTAAGAAATTGTCATCTTAACCGCTAGTATATGCTTGCAAATCCCTCGTTTGCCTTGATAGGCGGTAAACCAGTCACAGGTGCATCTTTGGGAATTGTTGTCAATAATAACTTTGTGCTGTACGCCGGAACCTTTTACTCTGGCTTCGATATAATTGGCTTTTCGGTCAAGGATTTCTATATCTTCATTATCAATTAGTTTCTTAGCATTTTTAAGCCTCGGATTTAGAGATAGAATGCGTTCGGTTTTAAAAGGGAGTCGTCTGTAAAAATGCGCTTTTTCGCTTAAATCATAACCTAATAATCCCATTGACGATAAATTAGAAGTCAGATTGTCCATTGTTCCAAAATCGATATCATTTTCTATCGAGAGCATTGTTGGGTCAAACATTTCATTAGATTTCAGCAAGCTGTTTAATCCGTAAACCCATTCTATTGGTAAGTCTTCGGTCATGGTTTCTAACACATTTCCTTCGCCGGAAAAACCTCGGTAGGAATCTGGAGAAAATGCCATGAGTAATTGCATTTTTCCAAATTCGGCAACTATTGCACAGGTTTGCTTGTCTGAGGATTCGTGAATGTAAATTTTGTCTACAATTGCCAGAATGCCTTCCAGCAGTCTTAGTCTTTGTACCCCGCCAATTCTCACACTGTCATTTGTTGCCAAGGTAGAGAACATAAATTTTCCGGCTCTTTTGGTAATGTAAAAATCACCTTTTATATTTCCTTTCGGTAGACTTTGAAATAGCTGAATGGTCTGGATTTTATTCAATTCGAATTTCAGATCCATGTCGGCTAAATAAAGCTGTACGCTTGTTAAGCCTTTTATCCATCGCATGGGCAGTGTTACTTTTTTCTCAACCACTTTTGCTTTGCTTGTAATAACCTGAACATCCTGCTGACCAACGGCTAGTGTTACTTTTTCATTTTTCTGGATAGCGTTTAAGGCATTCAGCATTGGGTCATTAAAATCGACATTTGTGGTTCCGTTGGCTATAAATTCTCCGTCTACGGCTTCCGGTTTCATATCCAGTCTCACATAAACACCATTACAGGAAGAGAATCCTTCAAAACGCAATCTCTCTGATCCGGCAGAAACTATTGGATCACGAAGGCTTGGCGGAATTGGTCCAAAACTCGAACGAACTACTTTTGCAATCGTGCTCCAGCATTTTGCCGTGACATAAGGATCAGTCAGACTTCCCCAGAAAAAACAGGGAATGTTATTTACTTCTTCGATTTCTGTTTGATGGGCAAGAACCAGATTGTTGATTCCTTTGGTTTTGCTGTAAGTCGAGATCCCTTTGTAATTATATTCTAAATCGGTCATTTTCTTTATTTTAAAATTTGCTTAATTAATGATTTAAGCGAAGAGTTATCTTTCCATTGCTCAAAGAATAAAATGGCTTTAGGAGATGGTTTTTGGTTGGTCTTGATTAGAATATCGACATAGCTTTCTACCACTTTTTTAAAACCTGTTGGTAGTTTATCGGTTGCATTCAGATTTTCGAAAAACACATTTAAATATTGAAACAAAGCACTATTATGCAAAGGCGAAATATCTTTTAAAGCTATTATTGCATCTGTTAGTCTTGTAAATGCACCATACTTTTCGGAAGCTAAAAAGGCCGATTTTTGAGCAAATTTCTCAATATCAATAACTTGTTTTTCTACCAGATTTATTAAAGTTTCGGAAGCTATTAATCGTAGATCTTTCTTTTCCTGAAAGAAACATGCAGCAAATAAAAACAGGGTATTTTCAGAGAATCTAAATTCAGGACTGCTCATTACTTCCAGAAAGCCTTTTAATTCTGGTTTAGCACCATAAGTAGTTCGGCAGTTATTCAATAAAGTCAAGGCTAATGCATCAGAATTTTGAGGCGTTAAACTATGCCAGTAATGGGTGTTTCCGGCATAATTCAAATTATAATCCCAACTGTTTGATCTAGCGTAAATATCCTGGCTGTAAAGAAGATAGTTTGGCGTTTTTTTATAGTCAGGCATATCAAAACGTAGTTCAAACCATGAGGCTGATCGTTCTTTTTTCTTGGTTCGATAATCCGTCCATTCGTTCCATTCTTCCTTAAATGTAATTTGCGGTTCAAACGGAGTCATAACAAACGGTACTTCTTTTAGATACGTATTTTCGAATTCAGGGAATGTCTCATCAGGGTAAAAGGTTCTTGCTGCAACGGCCCATAAGGATAAGTATCCGGTTTCTTTTGTGGCTTTGCCCATTGTGGCCAAAAGTTTTGAAAATAAGGAATCCGAATCTATTGTTAGTTTTTCGTTTACACCTAAGCAGAACGATAATAGCTGCTTTAATTCTCCTTCGACCTGATTCAATAACGGAATGGCTTCTTCTACATTTTCTCTCGGCATACGGGCAATTGCAATTGCTAAATCGGTAGAATTAATTTCTTCGTTTGTTTTTTGGTACGCAATTACTCTTTCCAACAAAACCTTTGGGGCAACCCAATACGGCTTGTGGCTTGGGAATGAAAGCATAGGCAACACAGAATTTGATTCGATCTTTTGCTGTACTTTGTCTAATAATGGCTTGATTAAAGCCAGTGTATTTATTTTTGAAAAAGGTCTAAAATCGTTATGGAATTTACCATTGATATTGGCTATTTTTTGAGTCAAAAAGGACTCCATGTAATTCTTGTGAATACTTTCGAAATGTTTTTTTTGCAACTGTTTTTCATACGGCAGCAATTGTGAATTATAATCTGCTGGGAATAAATCTCTTTGCTGGATATAAACATTCATCAGGATTTCGGTATCTAAAACTTCTTCGGAACCAATAAAATTCCCGAATTGAAAAAGAATATCATTCCAATCTTGTGGTAATTGTACTTCTTCGTTAAGTAACGTTTCTTTTTTTGCTTCAAATTGATATTCTTCAAAACCGGAATCATCGATCGCTAATGAATCTTCATCTATAAACTGACTTAATCCCGATTTTATGTTTCCTTGCATTAAAGAAACATAGGAGGAGAGTTTTTCTTTGAGCGCTTTATCTTTTGCAGAAGCTATCTTTAAAATAATTTTTGTGGCACGTTCCTGCAAAGTCAAATCAGCTATTACGTAAATATCCGCAATCAGAGAGGTAATAGTGTTGCTTAGTTTTGGGTTTGATTTCGTTATCTTCTCCAAAATAGGTAAAACGTTTTTTATGGCTGCTTTGCAATCATTTCGCATCATTAGAGGTTCGAGCCACTCCAGAAATGATTTGGTTTTGAATTTTGGATGTGTGTATATTTTTTTAACAAGCTCAACTCCGTAACTTGTAATTGGTGGGTGGGCATTATGCAGTAAAGAGAATATATTTTCCTGATATACTATAAGTTCGTCCTCAGTAGCATTAAATTCTTCTATTCTTTTTCTGAAAAATGATTTTAAGTTATTGTTCCATTCTTTCGTTTGAATTTGGATTGCATTTTCAATAAAGAAAGCGCGATCCATTTTTTTCTCATCTAATAAAGATTTGTAAATAATGCTCCAGGCATTAAATTCACCATGTTTTTGGGATGAATTATCTCTGAATAAATGATTATGAACTACAGATTCATAATTAAATAACTCAGGAACATCTCTTTGATAAGTTGTTTTATCTTCTAGCACTTTGCGAATAAAAACTCTGGTTTTCATTTTGGTTCGCCACTCATAAGTAGCCGCTAAGGTTAAAGCATACAACTCAGGATTATATTTTAATAAACCATGATCTTCAAGTTTACGAAGCGCGTAATAATTAAAATTGACCCAATCTTGTCTTTTTGTTTTATCTAAGATAAAGGTGTCCAGCCAATTTGGTTTTGCCCATAAGAGTACCTCTAATAGATACGGTTTGGAATCCAGTTCCTCAAGTATGGAAAGTGCTTCATCCCAAGGAGTAATATCAGTTTTGTCAAATAATGCAATTGCGCTTAGTGTAATAATTTCTCTTTGTTTGTTGTCACCTCGAGTTCCCCAGCCGTAATCGTATCTGTCCTTTTTTACGTAATCTGGATCTTTACTTAAATCAGTATAGGTCATCCAGTAGCGTTTGCTTTTTTTGATGTGCTTTTTTAAAGCTTCAATATTTCCTTTTGCCTTTTCTTTCAGGAAAGGAAGTAACAGATTAATATTTTTAGATTTTATGATAGCATCATACTCTTCTAAGACTTCATCAGAGCTTTTGTTTTTAGCTGATTTTGGTTTAGAAATCGCATCGACTTCACCGTTTTCTGAGTATCCTTTTTTTATTTTTTCGGTTAGCATTTTTTCAGCCATTTTCAAACATTCTTCGTTAGTAGTAAAGCTTTTTGTTTGAGAGGTACCTGACGTTCCATTTTTTCCGTAAGTAACAGTATAGTCTAGTCCTGCAACTTCAATTTCCCAGAATTTATCTGAGTTCCCGTCAATGTATTTAAGACTTTTTTTCATTATAGAGTATAGATGGGGGTTATAAGTGAATGTGTTGATTTTCTCTCAAAAATAGAATTAATAAAGAGAATTACCACATTCTTACAGAAAAGTTTTGTGTAAAAAAAGGTTAATTTTAAATCTTCTTTAGCGCTTTGATAAGATGCAATAAAAAAGGCTGTCTTGATGAAGACAGCCTTTTCCTTTGGTTATATTATTTTGATTTTAGTTGTGACCATATATTTTAGCATATAGGTCTTTATAGATTTCTAATATGATTTTTCGTTTTAGTTTAAGGGTAGGAGTTAGGTGTCCGCCATCTATAGACCAAACTTCTGGAGTCAATTCAAAGCGTTTGATTTGTTCCCAATTTCCGAATTTTTTATTGATGTTGTCTACTTCTTCCTGAACACGAGCAATTACTTTTGGGTTAGCAACGATTTCCGCATTAGTGTTACCAAGCTCAACGTTATGTAATTTTGCCCATTCTTTGATAAAATCAAAATTAGGTTGTATGAACGCTCCCGGCATTTTTTCACCATCTCCAATTACCATAATCTGCTCGATAAAACGAGATTGTTTCATGGTGTTTTCAATAATTTGTGGGGCAATATATTTTCCTCCTGAGGTCTTGAACATTTCTTTCTTACGGTCAGTAATTTTCAAGAAACCTTCGCTGTCAATTTCCCCAATATCTCCTGTATGGAAATAATTGTTTTGAATCGCTTCGGCAGTTTTTTCCGGATCTTTAAAGTAACCCATCATTACGTTTGGACCTTTGCAAAGGATTTCTCCGTCTTCGGCAATTTTGATCTCAACATTTTCAATGACTTTACCTACTGTTCCAATTTTGTAACCTCTATTTCTCATGTCATTTACAGTAATAACAGGAGAGGTCTCAGTCAAACCATATCCTTCCATAACTGGAATTCCTGCTGCTGCAAAAACTCGGGCCAGTCTTGGTTGTAAAGCAGCACTTCCGGAAACCATTAGGTCTAGATTACCTCCTAAAGCTTCTTGCCATTTACTGAAAATTAATTTTCGAGCTATTTTTAATTGAAATTCATACCAAAATCCATTGTCTCCATAAGGTGCATAACGCAATCCTAAGTCGATTGCCCAAAAGAAAAGTGTCTTTTTAAACCCAGTTAACTCAGTTCCTTTGGCATAGATTTTATCGTATACTTTCTCCAATAGTCTTGGTACTGCCGTAATAACGTTTGGTCTTACTTCTTTTAGATTATCACTTACTTTGTCTATTGATTCTCCAAAATATACAGACACGCCATAATATTGGTATAAATACAAAATCATTCTTTCGAATATATGACAAATAGGAAGAAAGCTTAAGGCTCTGGTAGTACCAGGTTCGAAAGGGATTCTTGTTGCACTATTAAGAACGTCTGAAACAATATTTACATGAGAAAGCATTACACCTTTTGGTCTTCCTGTTGTTCCTGATGTATAAATGATTGTAGCTAAATCTGCTGGTTTTACGTTGTTTTTACGTTCCTCTACAGCGTCCTGATTGCTTTGGTCTTCCCCTAGCTGAAGCAATTCTTTCCAGTTTTTGCAACCTTCAATTTCGTTAAAAGAGAATACTTCTTTGAATGAAGGAACATTTCCTTTAATGCTGTTTACTTTGGTTAAGACTTCAATATCTGAAACAAAAACATACATGGCTCCAGAATGATTTAGAATATATTCGTAATCTTCTTCAGCGATTGTTGGATAAATAGGAACGGTTTGTGCTCCTGTTTGCAAAACGCCAATATCCATGATATGCCATTCAGTTCTATTATTGGTTGAAATAATAGCGACCTTATCGTCTTTTTGAATACCCATTCGTAGCAATGCCCTAGAAATAGCATTAGATTTATCAATGTATTCTTGAGATGAGGTTTTTATCCAAACCCCATTTTGCTTGGTTACTAAAGCATCAGATTTGTTAAATTTTTCTTGCTGATAGTAAGGGAAATCAAAAATGCGAGTAATATTTGTCATTGAAAAATTATTAATTTTATTGCAAATTAAATAAAATTTAATAATAATTTTTATTTTTTATATAATAAATATGAAAAATATAATTACATAATTGATATCCAACGAAATCGATTTCTTGTTTAAATAAAGTATGCTGGAATTAATAGGAATTACTACTTATTCAACTGCTTAAAACAGTGTTGATTACTCGGTAAATTCTTTCATTCTTTGTCCGGAAATAAACATTCTGTTATTGTTGTGATGAATTGAAAATTGGGTGGAAATCCACTCATTTTCATCCGCTTTGTTTGAATCTATTTTATACCAAAGAGTATATTTTGCACTATCAAATCCTTCTTTGAAAAGTGGAATTCCTGACTCAGAACATTCAATTCCCCAAATAATTGGTTCTTTTTTAAGTTCTTCATCTTGCATAATTCCAGTTCCGTTTTCGTTTAATAGCGTTATAGGTTCTGTTTGATTTTTAAAAACATAAAGACCTGCTATAGGGTAACCAATAACTGTGACGATATAATGGTCATTGTTTTTGTCGTTGATTTTTGTGATTTTAAGTTGTGCATAAGAATGCGCTGTATTTAATAAAAATACAGAAAATAGTAAAGAAATGATTTTCATGTGTGTAGGTTAATTATAAAAGATTAATGAGTTCCTGAAAGCTGCGGGTACAACTTTCTGGAATGTTTTTTGTTTAGATTTATATGATTTGGGAAAAAAAAACTCATTCGGTTATAGAATGAGTTTTTTTAGATTTATAAAAAAGATTAAACTTTATCAATCCATTTTCTGGCATTCACAAAGGCTTCATGCCAAGGTGTAACTTCGTCATTTCTATCTTTTGGGTAATGTGCCCAGTTCCATTGGAAAGTAGAACGCTCAATGTGTGGCATCATAACCAAGTGACGTCCGGTTGTGTCACACATCATGGCTGTGTTATAATCAGAACCGTTAGGGTTAGCTGGGTAGCCCTCATAACCGTATTTAGCTACGATGTTGTAGTGCTCTTCATCCATTGGTTTGCTGAATTTTCCTTCACCGTGTGAAACCCAAACTCCAAGTGTTGCACCAGCAAGTGTTGATAGCATCACTGAGTTGTTTTCCTGTATTGTTACAGATGTAAAGATGCTCTCGTGCTTTTGGCTTTCGTTATGGAGCATTTTTGGTTTGTGTTTGTGTTCTGGGTTGATCAATCCTAATTCGATGAACAATTGACAACCGTTACAAATTCCAACAGAAAGTGTATCTTCTCTTTTGAAGAAATTGGTCAATGCTGTTTTTGCTTTTTCATTGTATAAAAAGGCTCCAGCCCAACCTTTGGCAGAACCCAAAACATCTGAATTAGAGAATCCACCCACAGCACCAATAAACTGAATGTCTTCCAGAGTTTCACGTCCAGAAATCAAATCGGTCATGTGAACGTCTTTTACATCAAATCCGGCTAAGTACATAGCATTGGCCATTTCACGCTCAGAATTACTTCCTTTTTCACGAATGATTGCTGCTTTCGGACGTGGTTTAGACGAATCTATAACTGGTGCTTTACCCGTAAAATGAGATGGGAAAGTATAGTTTAAAGCTTGATTTTTGTAATTGTCAAAACGTGCTTGTGCAGTTCCGTTTTTAGATTGTTTTTGGTCTAATAAGAAAGAAGTTTTAAACCAAACATCTCTGTATTTGGCGATGTCTAATTTACAAGGTCCAAAATCTAATGTAGCTTCGGTTGTTGCAGTTCCTAATTTGTAGAAAGCAACATTGTTTGCTTTTAATTTAGCTTCAACCGCTTCGTCTGAATTGGCTTGGAAAACAACTGCGATGTTTTCGGCAAAAAGATATTTGATAATGTCTTTTTCTTCAAAAACAGAGAAATCGATTTTGGCTCCCAAATTAACATCAGCAAAACACATTTCCAGTAAAGTAGTGATTAAACCACCACTTCCGATATCATGTCCTGCTAAGATTTGATTGTCTAAAATCAATTCCTGAAGGGTGTTGAATGCATTTTTGAAGAAAGCAGCGTCTTTGATTGTCGGTGCTTCGTTTCCGATAGCATTTAGTGTTTGAGCAAAAGAAGAACCTCCTAGTTTGAAATCGTCTTGAGATAAATTAATATAATAAATAGAACCTCCGTCTTTTTGTAAAACAGGCTCTACTACTTTTCTAATATCAGTACAGTTTCCAGCCGCAGAAATAATTACCGTTCCCGGTGCGATTACTTCATCGTTTGGATATTTTTGTTTCATCGAAAGTGAATCTTTTCCTGTTGGAATATTGATTCCCAATTCGATTGCAAATTCAGAACAACCTTCTACAGCAGCATATAAACGAGCATCTTCACCTTCGTTTTTACAAGCCCACATCCAGTTGGCAGAAAGAGAAACTCCTTTCAATCCGTCTTTGATTGGTGCCCAAACGATATTCGATAAAGATTCTGCAATTGCAGTTCTTGTTCCTGCAACAGGATCAATTAAGGATGCAATAGGGGAATGTCCAATAGAAGTTGCAATTCCTTCTTTTCCTTGGTAGTCTAAAGCCATAACACCACAATTGTTCAATGGTAATTGTAATGGTCCGGCACATTGTTGTTTAGCTACTTTTCCACCAACACAACGGTCTACTTTATTGGTCAACCAGTCTTTACAAGCTACAGCTTCAAGTTGTAAAACTTGCTCTAAGTAAGTTGAAATGTTTTTTATGTTGTATTCTAATCCGGCATAATTGTAATCAACTGTTTTGTCAGTCATTACCGTTTTTGGAGAACTACCAAAGAAATCTTCTAAAGCATAATCCATTGGCTTTATACCAGTAGTTTTAGATTCGAATGTAAAACGGTGATCACCAGTTACGTCACCTACCTGATACATAGGAGAACGCTCTCTGTCTGCAATTTTTTGTAAAGTGTCGATATCTTTTTTACCAATAACTAATCCCATTCTTTCTTGGGATTCGTTACCAATGATTTCCTTTGCAGAAAGAGTAGGGTCACCAACCGGCAATTTGTCTAAATCGATTAATCCTCCAGTTTCTTCCACCAATTCAGAAAGACAGTTTAAGTGTCCTCCCGCACCGTGATCGTGAATAGAAACGATAGGATTGCTGTCGCTTTCTACTAAACCACGAATTGCATTGGCAGCACGTTTTTGCATTTCAGGGTTAGAACGTTGAATAGCGTTTAGTTCTATTCCAGAACCAAAAGCTCCAGTGTCTGCAGATGATACCGCAGCACCACCCATTCCAATTCTATAATTTTCTCCACCAAGAATAACAATTTTGTCTCCTTCTTGTGGTTTGTGTTTGATGGCTTGGTTTAATTTTCCGTATCCAATTCCACCAGCTTGCATGATTACTTTATCATAACCAATTTTACGGTTGTTTTCTTCATGTTCGAAAGTAAGAACAGAACCTGTAATAAGCGGTTGTCCAAATTTATTTCCAAAATCTGATGCTCCATTCGAAGCTTTTATTAAGATATCCATTGGAGTTTGGTACAACCATTTTCTTTCGGCTACAGCATCTTCCCATGATCTGTTTTCTTCTAATCTGGAATATGAAGTCATGTAAACGGCAGTTCCAGCCATTGGTAACGAACCTTGTCCTCCGGCTAAACGGTCACGAATTTCTCCTCCTGATCCTGTTGCAGCCCCGTTGAAAGGCTCTACAGTTGTTGGGAAATTGTGGGTTTCAGCTTTTAAAGAGATAACTGAATCAAATTCTTTTACTTCGTAAAAATCAGGTTTGTCAGCTGTTTTAGGAGCAAATTGTTGTACTCTAGGCCCTTTTAGAAATGCTACATTGTCTTTGTAAGCAGAAACAATATCGTTAGGATTTTCCTGAGACGTTTTTTTGATTAATTTAAAAAGAGAAGTTTCTTTTTCTACTCCATCAATAACAAATGTACCGTTGAAGATTTTGTGGCGGCAGTGTTCTGAATTAGCTTGTGAGAAAGCAAAAATTTCAGAATCAGTTAGTTTTCTGCCTAATTTAGTAGATAAATTATCTAGGTATTCTACTTCTTCAATGCTCAAAGCAAGACCTTCAGATTGGTTGTATGCAGCGATATCATCAATGTTCAGAATAGCTTCTGGTTGAACGTTGATGGTAAAAATATCCTGATTCAACTCAGTATATTTTTGCGAAAGCATAGGGTCAAAATCATTAAAATCAGCCGTTGCTCTATGGAATTCTTCGATACGAATGATTCCAGAAATCCCCATGTTCTGAGTGATTTCCACCGCATTGGTACTCCAAGGGGTGATCATAGTGGCACGAGGTCCAACAAAAAAATCCGACAAGACGGATTTTTCTATTTTATTGGAATCGGCAAATAGCCAGTTGAGTTTTGAAATGTCTTGAGCCGAAATTTCGTTTTGCGTTTGTACTGCAAAAACAGTTTTGCTTTGGTTTTCAAAGAAATGGATCATTGTTGTGTAGTTTGTTGTATTTAACGGTGCAAATTTAGTCAATTAAGATTAAAATATGAATAAAAAAAAAGCGACAATTTTGCCGCTTTTTTTATTGGTAGTAGAACTTTTAATTAGTTGATTATTATTTTTTTATTGATAGATTTTGAATCGTTGGTTATTTTAATCAAATAAATTCCTTTTGGAATGTTTGTTATTGATACCGAAGATTGGGTAAGGTTTTCTTTTTTATAAATATTTTGCCCCAATAATGATAAGATTTCAATAGAGTATTCCTTGTTTGAATTGTTGTAATAAACGGTGCAATTTCCATTTGAAGGATTTGGGTAAATTGTAAAATCACTAGAATCTGAAACTGTTTCATTTTTTACTTCTTTAACATTCATTCGGCTTCCAAGATCAGTACAAGTATCTGTAGTGAAAGAATCCCATTGAGCAGATAAATTAAATGTTGTGCTTGGCGAAGTGACAGTAGATTTTCTTCTTAAAGTTACATCGGCAGCAAAGTTTGCGGTTCCTCCATTGAAAGTTCCAATAATATCAATTAGTACTCCATTTTTAAATAAACCAATGGCATCGTTTCCGTTAAAATTCAACTCGGTTGCTGATGTTGAAAAATTCGCAAAACTTGGAGGATAACAAGTTGATGAGATAGAACTGTTTACTATAATGAACTTACTGCCACTATTTAGAGTGCCTGATAAATTTAGTCCTGTACTCCATGGACCACTACCGTTGGTTTGTTTTTTGATGGAATAAATGGATAAATTAACTGGAGCTGCAGTTGAATTTGCAATTTCAAGAGCTTTATTAAAGGAAGAACCTTCAATGTATTCAGAAAAAAGTAAATCTGTAGCAGTAGTCTCGTTACCGTTTGTTGTTGCTGTTACTGTATTGCTTGGTGCTGATGTATTTCCTGCGGCATCATTTGCATTTATATAAAATGAATAGTTTGTTGAAGCTGTTAGTCCAGTGATGGTAGCTGTTAGCCCTGTTACGTTGGTTTTTAAGACATTGTTCATATAAATATTGTATCCGCTTACTCCAATATTATCTGTTGATGCTGACCAACTTAATGTAACTGATGTCGCAGTTTTTGATGTGACAACTAAGCTTGCGGGTGCAGTTGGACTTTGTGTATCCGAGATAGGTGTTGAACCCCAAATAGCCTGAACATATTCCGGGTGATCTATATAAGGGTTACGATTGTTTTGTCGGGCATAAATCGCATTATTTCTGGCAATTTCTCTTGCGCTTACAGGATCTTGCGCGTTCCAGGCTAATAGCGTGTTTAAGAATGCAGTAGTAAAAACTTTATTGCTTGATCCATCAAACATAGGATAAGGATAAGTAGCAACGGTATTCTCATATCGGGTTGCGAAATAGAAATACATTCTGGCAATGTCTCCTTTGAATTCATTTATAGGTTCGAAAACGGTTCCTGTATATCCAGCCACAGAACTTGAACCCAGTTTTCCGCCATTTAGAGAGACCCAGCTAGCTGTTGAAACGGTTCCGTGAGGATAATTTGATCGTTGCCCGTTTACTTTTCCGTCTGTTGGTGTAATAAAATGGGCATCTGAAACCATTGGAGCGGCCGAATTAAATACCGATTGTGGTATTATATGTTCTCTGTTGTAGCAATCTCCTTCTTTAGAATAAGTGCCACATCTTTGTGTTGATCCAGAAGTATAATTGTACGGATCTGCACCTGTTGGTTTTTCGGAATACATGTCTAATATAGTTCCGTCATTTTCATAAAAATTATCAATATCAGAAGTTTGGTAAGTGGTATATAAACCAGCATAACCATTGTCCGTATGGTTTTTTATGATATTGTAGAGTTGCGTTTTCAGGGTATATCCTGAACCTGTTGCTGTCGTGTAATAACCATTTGGGATTTGTGCTATCCCAATTGTTATGGATAATAAAAATAATAAAGAGTAGATTTTTTTCATAATATAAAATTTAAATTATAAGAAATTAATTACTACAAGCAATATTAGTAAGAAGTGTCTTAAGACAAATTTAACTTTTTTTATATTATGAAAGGTTAAGAGAAGGTAATTAAATTATGTTTTTTCGTACATTAAAAATAAAAATGGCTAAATATTGACTATTTTGGGATTATTTCGTTTTAGGAAATGGTTTGTTTTGGTAAGCTCCTAAATCAGGTGGCAACGTTCTGGTAATCCCCAGTATATCAAGCGGAATTAAATATGCCGGATTTCCTTTTGCGAAAGCGGATGATGTATTGTCTATATTAAAATTATTCAAATTGGCATTTAAGAATTTTGGGTCTTTATTGGTAATAATTGCATTGTAATGTACGGGATCAGTGTCAAACTGATAATTAGGATCCTTGGTGTTGTTGGACTTAATTAGGCAATTATTGAATTGGTATTCGAAGGCAGCTCCTGTTTTTTTACTTAAAAGCATTTCGTTTGAATAAGAACCATAAATAATGCAATTGTTGAATGTAGCGGCTGTGAGATCTTTGGTTTCGGGAGTGGCACCTGCGCTATTATTACTGATGAATAACGCCACTTGTTCTGGACTTGACCAATTGTTGTTGAAGGTGCAATGTGTGAACTTGTAATTTCCTCCGTATGTACAGGCTAAACTGGCTTGTCCTGCATAATTAATGGCTACATTCTCTCCTTCTATCAACGCATTTTTGGCTTGAATTCCGTAATGGGTACAGTTGTAAATCTGTGTGTTTTTTATAGAAACGGTTGTTCCGTCATTATTATCGATTAGTAATCCAACCGTAGCGTTTTTGAGTGTAAGGTTTTGGATTTTATTATTAGTACTTCCGTTTTGTAGCCAAACAGTTCCCCATTGCCCTGGTACATAAGCAAAATCGGGCTGTAAACGATCACTGCCAAAAAGGACTTCATTTTCTAGTTTATCTGTGGTAGAAGTAGTTCCGTTTATGTGTATTGAAGCGTTTTTTGGTACGATAAGCCCTGAGTCCGAATGAAAATAAACTCTGGCTCCGGGATCAAAAGTTACGGTTTCTCCTTCAGGGACGGCAGCATATCCATAAATAACGTAAGGCTTTTTGTTGGTGAAAAGGAGTTCATTACCATGAATTGGATCGTTTTTATCCAAATAAAAACCATTTATTTTTTCATTACCAATTGGGAGTGTTTCTGTGGTTCCGTCAGCATTGCGGTTAGGATATAATAAAATAGCGTCTTGTACTAAAGTTACTAATTCCACTTTTTGAAGATTAGCTCCAGCGTCAAACTCAATTTGATCGGTATATAAAAATTCTGTTGGGTTAGTAACGTTGCTTTCTACAGTTGTTTCTATAAAAATATACAAACTGTCTTTTGCCAATAGTGTTACATTTTCGAACATCTTACCTTGATTGCCTTGTGCACCATCAACGCTCATTCGGTATTTTGAGCTTAATCCTTTGTTGAATTTTATTGTTGGAATTGAAATATCATTTTTAGAATGGTTATAGACTTTTAGGGTATAGGTGCTAGAACTTAAATTGGTAAAAACGGTATCCAGATAGACAGTGTCTTTTGAGAAAGTCAAATCACCAGTACTGGCTACGGTCTCAAAATCACTACGACAAGAGCAAAATGAAAGTGCTATTCCAATTAAAAATAATAAGGTGATGTGGCGCATTTGGTTTTGTTATTTTTTGTAAAAATAGGAATAAATTAGATTTGTAAGATTGTTTGACGCTTTAGATTTTTTATTTCTATTTTGGATTGATTATTTGTGTCATTCATGAGTATAAATAGATTAAAAAAGTACGAGAATAGTGCTAATATAGTATAAAAAATGTTCAATTTTTATTGATCTATATTGAATAGATAAATGGTATTAATGTATTTTTACATTCTTTAAAAATTAAAAGTAATGACAATAGACAAAGATAAAATACTAGAATATTGCAATCAGTTTTCTAAAAACACATTGATGGAAACGTTGAAAATAGAGTTTGTAGATGCAGGTGATGGATTTCTAGTTGCCAAAATGCCGGTTAATTCTTTGGTACACCAACCCATGGGATTGTTACACGGAGGTGCTTCGGTGGCTTTGGCAGAAAGTGTGGGAAGTGCAGCTTCGCATTTTTTTATTAATGATAAAGAACAGGAAGTACGCGGAATTGAGATTTCGGCTAATCATTTAAGAAGTATTCGTGAAGGTGTTGTTTTTGGAACAGCCCGTATTATCCACAAGGGGAGAAGTTTACATCTTTGGGAAATAAAAATAACGGATGAGGCAGGGAATTTAATTTCGCTTTGCAAATTAACCAATATGGTTTTGACGAAAGAGAAAAAGTAGTATGAGTGATTTTTTTGAAAAAGTTAGAGAGCAACAGGAGCAAAAACTTCCTTTCGTATTGTATTGCAAACCCAATTCAGATACGATAATCGGAATGTTTCAGCATAACGACACATTGTTTAATGTAGTTGATTTTACTGAGAAAGGATTTGTATTTGCTTCTTTCGATGGAAATAAAACGCATTTGATTCCCGAAAATGAATCGGAAATAATTGGAGTTGCATGGGAAAAAGGAGGGGTTGAAATTTCAGGGCAAAAGAGCGAACTTCCGAGTGTTTCAGAAAAAAATGATTTTGAAAAGTTAGTTTCTAAAGGGATTCAAGCCATAGAAAACCAAGATTTTAAGAAAGTAGTTCTTTCTCGAAAAGAAATAGTACCACTGGAAAGTTTTGATTTGGTTGCTACTTTCGAAAAGTTGGTCCGATTGTATACCAATACTTTTGTGTATTGCTTTTATCACCCTAAAGTTGGAGTATGGCTTGGTGCAACTCCGGAGCAATTGGTAAAAGCTAATGTGAATGTTTTTGAAACAATGGCTTTGGCAGGGACACAAAAAGATTATGGCTCTGATAAAATTACATGGGAAAAGAAAGAAAGAGAAGAACAACAATATGTTACCGATTATATTGTAGATCAGCTACAAGAGGTAGCTTTGGAGGTTTCGGTTACTGAACCTTATAGTGTAAAAGCAGGGAGCGTTTGGCACTTGAAAACGGATATTTGGGGTGTTTTGAATGCAGGTTTCAGTTTGAAACAAGTTGTTCATTTATTGCATCCAACCCCAGCAGTTTGTGGATTGCCAAAAGAAATTTCAAAAAATTTTATTTTGGAAAATGAAAATTATGACCGAGCTTTCTATACTGGATTTTTGGGCGAATTGAATTCAAGTTTTGCAGTTGATTCAGTTAGTTCAGATCTTTTTGTGAATTTGCGATGTATGCAAATTAGTGACTCGAAAGCACACCTGTATATGGGATGTGGAATAACCAAAGACAGTATTCCTGAAAATGAATGGATGGAAAGTGTAAATAAGTCAATGACGATGAAGAGAGTTTTTTAGACAGTAGATTTTGTATTGAAAATAATTAAATAAAAAAATAAATGAAATTAGATATACTAGCTTTTGGCGCACATCCGGATGATGTAGAATTGGGATGTGCCGGAACAATCTTAAAAGAGATTTCTTTAGGTAAAACAGTAGGGATTGTTGATTTGACCCGTGGAGAACTTGGTACTCGAGGTTCAGCCGAGATTCGCGATCAGGAAGCAAATGCTGCTGCAAAAATATTAGGGGTTTCTGTTAGGGAAAATTTGAGTATGCGAGATGGTTTTTTTGTAAATGACGAAAAACATCAGTTGCAAGTCATTCAAATGATTCGAAAATACCAACCAGAGATCGTATTGTGCAATGCTATAGATGATAGACATATCGATCATGGCAAAGGCAGCAAATTGGTATCGGATGCTTGTTTTTTATCTGGCTTGCAAAAAATCGAAACGACTTTGGATGGTGTCATTCAAAAAGCTTGGAGACCCAAAGTGGTGTATCATTATATACAATGGAAAAACATAGAGCCAGATTTTGTAGTAGACATAACTGGATTTACGGAAACTAAGATAGAATCGATACTGGCATATCGTTCGCAGTTTTATGATCCAAATTCAAAAGAACCAGAGTCTCCAATATCGAGTAAAAACTTCATGGAAAGCCTAAGTTATCGTTCTAGAGATCTAGGTAGGCTAACTGGAGTAGAATATGCTGAAGGTTTTACAGTAGAGAGATGTTTGGCTGTCAATAGTTTAGGAAATTTGATGTAATTTTTTTTAAATTTTTTGATTTTTTTGTTTGGATAAGTAAACATTTGTTCTATCTTTGCAACCGCTAAGAGCAAAAATGGTGGTTGTAGCTCAGCTGGTTAGAGCATCGGTTTGTGGTGCCGAGGGTCGCCGGTTCGAACCCGGTCATCCACCCAAAAGTCAAAAGCCTTGAAGAAATTCAAGGCTTTTTTTGTGGAATAAAGTTTCCTTCTGTTTTTTAAATCTATAATGAGTTCTTGGTAATTAAAAGGGGTTTGTTTTTCTTTGTTATTAGCTTTCTATCCGTCTAATACAATGCCAAAAGGATTTTAGATATTCAAAGTAAAAAGATCTCACAACAAAAGTTAAGAATTAAGCAAAAATGGAAAACATTCCAATAAGGCATATTCATGAAATCCAGAAAGAACCCAACTTGTCTGGAAGATTTAGCATAAGGGATATTCAAGTGTTGCTAGAAGGCAAAGACATGGTTCAGGAACTTCACAGGCACGATTTTTTCTATATGCTAGTTTTGGAAAAAGGTTCGGGTTATCACGAGATAGACTTTACAGAATATGAGATTTGTAATCATTCTGTATTCTTAATGCGTCCAGGACAGGTGCATCAGCTTACTTTGAAGGCTGGAAGTACAGGATATTTAATTCATTTTAAAACAGAATTCTTTTATTCCCAAAGCAAGTTATCGCAACAACTTTTGCGCAAGGTAAGTCACATCAACTTTTGCAATCTTGATGATAGTGGATTTAAAAACTTGTATACTATTTTGGCTTCCGTTTTTAAAGAGTATTGCAACAAACTGGAAGGATATGAAGAAGTGATTCAATCCAATCTCAATATTTTCTTTATAGAACTAATAAGACATCGCCAAAACAAGAAAGCTTCCGCTACGGATAACAATCCGTATGCACAGGAACAGTTGGAAAAATTCTTAGAACTTTTGGAGGCAAATATTACCCAATATAAGCAAGTGTCTCAATATGCGGATATATTAAATCTCTCGACCTATCAACTGAATGCAATTACTAAAGAGGTTCTAGGTAAAACATGCTCAGAGCTTATAAACGAGCATATTATATTAGAATCTAAAAGATCACTTCTCGCAACTTCTAATCAGGTTAACCAAATAGCTTATCACCTCGGCTATGACGATGTTTCCTATTTTATACGATTTTTTAAAAAACATACCGGACATTCACCGGAAGCATTCCGACGTAATTTTAAATAAGTCCTATTCAATTTCATTTTTGTCCTATCCTACAGGTTTCATCAGGAAGTACTTTTGTTGAATAAATATTCAAAAAAGTAATCTGTATGAAACGTGCATAATCATTATTGGGTAAAATATACCAATGATGCTATGCAAATTACATATGGTCTATAAAAAACAATAAATAGCTAAATATGAAAACAAAAATGAAATTAATAGCCTCCTTAAAGATATGGATTGTAATTTATCCGTCTATCACGCTTTTTTTATATCTATTGGGAAAATCATCATTGGTACTGCCTTTGTATCAAAAAACTTTATTGCTTACACTCACATTGGTTCCTTGGGTCGTTTTTATCGGTGTTCCTTTTGTAGATTTTATAATCCGTCTGTTATCAACTAAAATCGATAAAAAATAGTCGAGAGTGAAATCTGTTAAAGAGTCTTTATCTTTTTCCTCAAGACGTGAATTTATAAAGCAAAGTGGATTTGCTTTAATAGCAATAGCTTTTCCTTTAGCAAAAAACATAAAGTATAATAAGATGAAAGTTAATAAACAATTTGATGTAATAATAGTAGGAGGTAGCTACTCAGGACTTGCAGCCGGTATGGCTTTGGGCAGGGCGCTGAAAAATGTTTTAATTATTGATAGCGGAAAACCATGTAATGCACAAACACCTCAGTCGCATAACTTCCTTACTCAAGACGGGAAAACCCCGACCGAAATAGCAAGTTTAGGGAAACAACAAGTTCAAATGTATAGTACCGTAGCGTTTTTTAATGGATTGGCAATAAATGGTAAGAAAACTGAAAATGGTTTTGAAATTCAAATAGATTCAGGCGAAATATTTAGTGCAGAGAAATTGATTTTTGCAACTGGAATCAAAGATGCTATGCCAGCCATTGAAGGATTTAAGGACTGTTGGGGTATTTCGGTATTGCATTGTCCTTATTGTCATGGATATGAAGTAAGAAATGAAAAAACCGGCATTTTAGGTAATGGAGATCATGGTTATGAACTATCGATACTAATTTCTAACTGGACAAATGATTTAGTGTTATTTACCAACGGAAAGTCAGCTTTGACAGTTGAACAAACCGAAAAACTCAAAAAGCATCACATAAAAATAGAAGAGAAGGAAGTGGGAAGATTGGAACACAGCAATGGATATCTTCAAAATATCGTTTTCAAAGACGGCACAAAGTCTTCCTTAAAAGTGATGTATTCACGCAATTCATTCAAACAACATTGCTTTATTCCGGAAACCTTAGGTTGCCAATTGACTGATGAAGGTTATATTAAAGTAGATCCTTTTCAGGAAACCACTGTTCAAGGAGTTTTTGCCTGTGGTGATAATGTAACACGCATTCGGACAGTTGCCAATGCTGTAGCCATGGGAACATCAGCAGGAATGACTGCGAGTAAAAAAATGATTTTAGAACAATTTTAAAAGTAACGATTATGAATAAAGCCTGGGATAAAGAATATAAAAACATGTGGGAGGAGCGATACAAAGAAGTCGAGTTTGCTTACGGTAAAGAACCTAATGTTTTTTTTAAAGAATGGATTCAAAAAATTGAACCAAAATCTATATTGATGCCAGCAGATGGCGAAGGTCGCAACGGAGTGTTTGCAGCACAATTGGGTTGGGAAGTAACATCATTTGATTTGAGTGAAGAAGGAAAGTCAAAGACAATGGAATTTGCAAAAGAAATGAATGTTAGCTTGGATTATATTGTTGGTGACTTGGAACAACTTGAGTTTGAAAATGAGTCATTTGATGCCATAGGTTTGATTTATGCTCATTTCTCTGCCTCAAAAAAATCAATTTTGCACAAGAAATTAAATGAATATCTTAAACCGGGAGGAATGGTTATTTTTGAGGCTTTCAGTAAAAAGCATAAAGAGCTAAATGAACTCAACTCTAAAGTGGGTGGTCCAAAAGATATTAATATGTTGTTTTCTATAGCAGAAATAAAAGCTGATTTCGAAAATTATGATATAGCGGTACTGGAGGAGAAAGAAATCATTTTGGATGAAGGCAAGTATCATATTGGTAAAGGTTCAGTGATCCGATTTGTTGGAATAAAAAAATAAGTTGTCAAAGTACATCATAGGCTAGAGGATTGCTCTTAGCAATAATTTGATTATTAATCAGAACACTAAACATTAGCAAGTTTCGGATTTTAGGACTGCAAATTTCTTTCGATCTTTACATTATAAAATCTAAACGTGATGACTGAGCAACAAAATATCAATTATAAACGCATTGCAGAAGCAATCGAATATATTAAAACCAACTTCAAAGAGCAACCCAATCTTGACGAAGTTGCAAAGAAAGTTCATTTAAGTTCATTTCATTTTCAACGACTTTTTAGTGAATGGGCAGGAACAAGTCCAAAGAAATTTTTGCAATACACTACTGTAGAATATGCAAAAACATTATTGAAAGAAAATCAAGTGACACTTTTTGAAACGGCACATGAAGCTGGACTTTCAGGTACAGGGAGATTACATGATCTGTTTGTCAATATTGAAGGTATGACTCCTGCTGAATACAAAAATGGAGGGCAATATTTGACTATAAATTACAGTTATGCCGAAAGTCCATTTGGGAATATTATAGTAGCATCTACTGCAAAAGGGATTTGTTATATGGCATTTGTCGATGATGAATCTACTGCATTTTCAACAATGCAAAATCATTTTCCAAATGCCACTTTCAGGCAACTACTTGATTCGATTCAGCAAAATGCGCTCTATATTTTTACCCATGATTGGACAAAATTAGACCAAATAAAACTGCATTTGAAAGGGACAGATTTTCAACTCAAAGTATGGGAAACACTTTTAAAAATTCCGATGGGGCAACTTACAACCTATGGAGCGATTGCCAATAAGATTGAGAACCCAAATGCATCGAGAGCAGTAGGTACAGCCATTGGGAGTAATCCCGTAGCATTTTTAATCCCTTGTCATCGAGTGATTCAATCCACAGGAATGTTTGGCGGTTATATGTGGGGAACTACCAGAAAAACGGCTATAATAGGGTGGGAAGGAACAAAAAAGCATTTAGAATTTTAAGTTAGCAAGTTTCGGGTTTTATTATTTTCTGATGAAACCCAACTTTGTACTATAATTTAAAATCATTAAAAAATGACAACATTTATTTTAATCCACGGTTCATGGCATAGTTCATGGAATTGGCACAGAGTTGTTCCCATTTTAGAAAAACAAGGTCATAAGGTATTTGCAATCGATTTGCCGGGTATGGGGCGAGATAAAACTCCAATAGAAGAAGTAACATTAAAAACAACAGTTGAGCAAATTTGTACTCTTATCGATAGCATTGATGGCAAAGTTGTACTTGTAGGCCATAGTAAAAACGGTATAATGATTTCGCAAGCGGCAGAATATCGCCCGGAAAAAATCGAAAAATTAATTTACTTGGCTGCCTACTTAATTCCTAATGGCAAAACCCAAGCAGATTATTCTTTGCAAGATGTTAATGGAGTTCTTAAACCTTATGTAACAAGATTTCCAGAAACGAACTCTCATACTTTGCAACCCGAAATTTATAAAGAAGGATTGTATCACGATTGTGATGACAGTATATTTCAAATGGCAAAAATGATACTTAGCCACGAAAGCGCAATAACGGCTAATACACCAATGCAGTTGACCAACGAAAACTTCGGGAGTGTGCCCAGATATTATATAGAATGTACAGAAGACAAAGCTGTAACGCCTTTTATTCAACAAAAAATGTACACTGAGACAGTTTGCGAAAAAGTCTATCAAATGCAGACAAGCCATTCACCATTTTTTAGTAAACCACAAGAATTATGCGACATATTTTTCGAAATAATAGCAAATTAAAATTAGGATTGATATGGAGGTAAAACAAAAAGTAGCGTCAATCAATTGGCAAAACATAGTCGAAGAAATGCATGAAAAAGGATTTGCTATAATTCCAAAATTCTTGACAAGCGATCAATGCGCCGAATTGATAAATGGTTATACTAACACAAACGCTTACAGAAAAACGGTAGTGATGGAGCGCTACCGTTTTGGTTTGGGCGAATACAAATATTTCAATTATCCGTTGCCTAATCTCATTCAGAGTATTAGAGAAAGTGTATATCCAAAACTGGCACCAATTGCAAATGCTTGGATGAAAGTGCTGAATATCCCTGTGACTTTCCCAAATGCACACCAAGAACTTTTAGAACAATGCCATGAAAATAATCAGCTAAAAGCAACCGTTTTGATTCTTAAATATGGCAAAGGCGGATACAACACTTTGCATCAGGATTTGTATGGAGAGGTATATTTTCCGATTCAAACAGTTTTATTTCTTAATGAACCTGATGAAGATTTTATTGGTGGCGAATTTGTGCTGACCCAACAAACACCAAGGGCACAATCAAAAGCGATAGTATTAAGACCTAAAAAAGGGGATATGTTAATTTTTACAACTAACTTTCGACCAATTAAAGGAAGCAAAGGATATTATCGTGTAAACATGAAACATGGAGTAAGCGAAGTACATAGCGGTGAGCGACATACTTTGGGAATTATTTTTCACGATGCTTTGAGTTAGAAAATGATAAAGCATCTTGACATAAGTGATAATGATTTGAGGCAAAAAATCAGAAAGAAAGAAATTAGTTTTGGCGGAAATAGAAAACTAAACATATACGGAACACTGCAATGCAAATCAGGTAAACGAATGAAACGGGAGAACAGAGTTTTCTTTGCATCAGAGGAAGAGGCTGTTAAAAAGGGATTTCGACCTTGTGGGCATTGTATGAAAACAGCATATAAAAAATGGATTTATTCGACAACGAAATAGGGGAATCTAAAAATTTATTGCCGAAAGACGGTATTGTAAATTATTATGGAATGCTATTTACCAATCAGGAAGCCAATCATTATTTGGATAGCTTGCTGAATACAATAGAATGGAAAAATGACCAAGCTATTATTTACGGAAAACTAATAATTACAAAACGAAAAGTGGCTTGGTACGGTGACTCCGAGTTTGAATACACTTATTCTAACAATACCAAGCGAGCTTTGCCTTGGACAAAAGAATTACTCGAATTAAAATCTATTGTAGAAGAAAGAACAGGTGAAACATTTAATTCCTGTTTGCTCAATCTATATCACAATGGCGATGAAGGAATGGCCTGGCATAGCGATGCTGAAAAAGACTTAAAAAAGAATGGAGCAATTGGTTCATTAAGTTTTGGGGCACAACGCAAATTTGCATTCAAACATAAAGAAACCAAAGAAACAGTTTCATTAATTTTAGAGCATGGCAGTTTATTGGTGATGAAAGGTACAACGCAAACCCATTGGTTACACAGACTTCCGCCTACTAAACTAGTAACCAAACCAAGAGTAAACTTAACTTTTAGAACAATTGAGTTCTAAATCGAATTAACCGCTCAGCAACGAAATTTTAAAAGCGAATTGAGTATTTCAAATAAGTCCTATTCAACTTTATTTTTGTCCTATCCTGTCGGTTGTGTCAAGATATACTTTTGCTAAACTAATTAATATAAAAAGTTAAGCAAATGAAAATTATCATCGTAGGTGCAACGGGCACCATGGGTAAGCACTTATCGAGTGCATTCGAAAAAGAACATGAAATTATAAGAGTGGGGTCTAATAGTGGAGACTTTCAGGTAGACATCACATCGACTGAATCAATAGAAAATCTATTTGAACAAGTAGGGCAGTTTGATGCTCTTATATCTACAGCAGGACCAACGCATGTAGGTCCTTGGAAGAAAATGACCGACAAGGAATTCAGAAAAGGAATTGATGGGAAAATGATGGGGCAAATCAATTTGGTTCTCATTGGTCAACATTATATCAATCCCAAAGGGTCATTTACATTAATCACAGGTGGTCTAACCTATGAACCACAATTGAATTTTGCCAATGCAGCTGCAGCAAATGGCGCAGTCGAAGCTTTTGTTCGGGCTGCGGCGATTGAATTGGAAAATAATATTCGTATAAACGCAGTAAGCCCAACGGTTATAGAAGATTCTCCTCAATATTTTCCTTATTTCCCTGGTGAAGTCCCTGTAACAATGCAGCAACTGGAATATGGCTTTCGCAAAAGCGTATTTGGTGCTAACACGGGGCAAGTCATAAAACCATATTAAATTTTCGCTAAGGCGATAGTAATCGTAAGTCATTATTCGCAATGGTAATGACTTACGGATTTCAATCAATCTCAAACTGCAATCTCAAAATTTAATTAAATACATTATTGGTAGCTAGAAAACCCAACCAATCAGAATTCTTATGGGAAAAAATAATCTTTTAATTTACAAAATAGCTTTTCTTTTTGCATTGGTAATAAACCCCGTTATAGCACAAAATAAGATTAGTCTTTTGCGCTATGATGATGACTTTACGAGTTTGAAAAATGACAGTCTCAAAAAAGGGCTCGACCAACTGAAATATGTTCCTTTAAGAGCAAACAATTATATTTCTTTTGGTGGAGAATTGCGTGAACAATTTCAGGTTTATAAAAATATAAATTTTGGAGATGTTCCGCCAACGTATCAAGACATTTCAACCAATCAACTTTGGCATAGATTAATGGTACATTCTAATGTTGAGGTGGGCAATCATTTTCGTTTTTTTATTCAATTCAACAATACACTTCGTTTTTTGAATGACAACCCGATTGCTCCAGAAATAGATGAAAATCAATTAAGTCTTCATCAGGCTTTTGCTGAAGTAAAATTAGACTATTTGAAATTCAGAGTAGGAAGACAAGAATTGTTATACGGTAATAATCGGTTAATAACGGTAAGAGAAGGTCCAAACACAAGATTAACTTTTGATGGAATAGTGATAAAAAAAGCTTTTAAAAACGGAGGAGTTGATTTCTTAGCAGTTTCAAAAGTAATATCCAAACAATATGTTTTTGATGACGAAAGTTTCAAAGAAGGATTGATAGGTATTTATGGAACCCAATATTTTAATAACCGCAAAATAGGATTGGATTATTTTGCTCTTGATTTTCAATCCAAATTAAGAAAATACAATTACCAAACTGGATCTGAAAACAGACAGACTTATGGGATCCGCTTGTTTTCAAATTATAAGAGAGTGAATTTTGAGGTAGAAGGAGCGTATCAGTCGGGTAAGTTTAATGATGTATCGATTAGTGCCTATACAGTTTTAGGCGATGTAAATGTAACTGTATTACCTGCCAATAAAGGGATAATTGGTTTTATGGCTAGCGTAGCATCAGGAGATAATAATAATGGGGACAGTAAATTGAATACCTATAATCTGCTGTATGCCAAACCGGCTTATGGCTTGGCAGTTCCTATTGGAGCTACAAATATGGTAAGTTTAAATCCGTATATTAAAATAAACCCTATACAAAGGCTTAATGTTTTGGGACAAGTGTTCTTTCTGGCAAGAAATAGTAATCAAGACGGAACCTATTCGCCGGGTATGATTCAGAATAGACCAAAGCCGAATTTGCTTTTTAGTTCAACCGAAAAAGAATTGGGTGAATTATATGTTGTTGAAACCAACTATCAGCAAACAAAAAATTTATGGCTTTCATTTGATGCTTCATATTTTAATGCAGGTAACTATCCGATAACAACAGTAAGTGGTAAAAATGTTAAATATATATCTTTTAAAACAACGTTTAAATTTTGATTAATATAAGTCAATTTTTTGAAAATTAACTAGATATAAAAGGATGTAAAAAGAGCGTAAATATTAAATTGTTAATTTGTAACATTTATTACGGTAAATCGTCTTAATATAAACTTAAAAACATCTAATTAAATGAAATCAAAAATTTTCTATGCCTTGAGCATTTGTAATTTATTAGCATTTAGCTTTTATCTTTTTTCTTTTACTAGCAAAGATTCTTCAACAACGATTGATTTTCAGGACAAAATCATAAAAGTGAGAGGGATTGTTGTGGTTGATTCTCTTGGTATTGAGAGAGTTATAGTTGGTTCGCATTTGCCTGAACCTAATTTGAGTGGTTATGGCAGCAGAGCAAATTCCAGAGGGAAAAGTGGTGTTTCTGGAGTTATGCTGTATGATGCTGAAGGACAGGAAAGAGGAGGTTATGTTACAGATGATAATTTAGGAAATGCTTTTTTGACTTTAGATTCTAAAAGCAATATGCAATTATTATTTCTATCGGAACCACAAGGTGCAGCAACAATAATGGTAAATAACAACAATCGAAAAAATGGGATAACATTATCTGCCAACGATGAAGATGCAAGTGTAACCCTGAAGAAAAATGATAAAAAAATAAAATTAAATGGAGATGAGAAATAGTAAAACTCTTTTAGTATTCTTTTTGTTTTTGGGTATCCTGAGTAGTAAAAGTCAAAATATTTTTATCCCGAAACTAACCAATATAAATCCAGTATCGTATACAGATGTGACTTATATGGGGGTTAAAGATACAGTGCTTGTTTCTACATTTAGCGGGAGAATTTCAAAAAGAATAAATGGTAACCCAAAGGAAATTGCAATTGCAAAAATTGATGATGAGGTTTATTCATTGGCCTATCATCCCAAAAGAAAAGAAATTGCGGCTGCAACCTTAGAAAGCGGAATCCTTTTGATCAATGAGAAAAATGGAAAAGTCATAAAAAGCTTGTCTCTAAAAACCACTTGGTCCATTTCGGTTTTCTTTTCTGATAATTTCAATTATCTAGTTACTCAGGATCAGAAAGGAAATCAATATATATGGGATGTGGCTAAAGGTTATCAGGAATTTATATTTCCAACTAATTTCCCAAAAGGAACTATTGTAAAAGTCGATGGGCAAAACGTAGCCACAATTGTCAGTCCCAAAAAAGTAATTTATTGGGATATGAACAATAGTACTATACAAAAGGAGATTCCAGTTGAATTAAAGAAATTGACCGATATAGACAGAGAAGGGAATTTTCTTTTTGTAAATTATAATGAATGCACTAAATACAATAGTACAAGTGGTAAAACGGAATTTCAAGTCAAACATCCTAACTGGATTACTCATAATTCGGAAGATTACAATAAAGTTTATGAAGAACCATATAGTATGCAACTTACGACGGCTAGATTTGCGAAAAATAAAATTTACACAGCAAGTATTGATCGTTCCATCAGAGTTTGGAATAAAGAAACCGGCGAACTTTTAAAATCATTAACAGACGACCATAAGGCAACTGTAAATAGATTAAAAGTATCTAAAGATGAAAACCAGCTTGTATCGGTAGATCTAAAAGGAAGTATTCAGTTTTGGAATATAGACTAGAACGGCAAAACCCCGAAGCGAAAGTTTCGGGGTTTGTTTTTTTATGGTTGATCCTTTGTTTTGTTTAATTTTTTTTAAAGGATATGATAAATGTAGTTCCTTCGTTAATTTTGCTTTCTACTTCAATTTTACCGCCTAAACTGGTAATATGATTGTTTACTAAATAAAGCCCGATTCCTTTGCTGTCAATATGGTTATGGAACTTTTGGTGCAAACCAAAAACTTTGTCCTTTACAAGATTCATATCGAATCCGATGCCGTTGTCCGAAAAAATCAATTGGTCTATTCCGTTGTTATTTCTGGAAGAAATAGAAATAATAGGAGAACAATCAGGCTTGGCATACTTAATTGAATTGGTCATTAAATTCAGGAATATACTTTCTAAGTACGCTTTATTGAAATTAATTTTTTCTAATTGGGAAAAGTTAACATGAATGTTGACTTTAGAATTTTGAATCAAAGAACCTATGGAACGCGTTACAGCTTTTAAGGATTCATTCAAGTCTAATTCTTCAACTTCGATAATTGCGTTATTCTTAAGAGTCAAAATGTCTATATAATCATTTAAAGTCTGTTTTAAACTTTCGCTGGTTGATTTGAGCATTTTAATAAACTCTAATGTTTCATCATCATCGATTTTTGAAAAATCCAAAAGACTGAAAATAGAAAGTAAATTGTTTACCGGAGATCTCAAATCATGGGAACTGGTATAACTTAATTTCTTGAGGTCTTTATTGATTTTTGTGAATTTAGTAAGAAGCAAATTTCGCTCTTCTTCTAGTTTCTTGGTATGCGTGATGTTTTTGGCAATGGCATAAATTAGTTTTTCGCTAACAATTGGCATAGAAGTCCAGGAGAGCCATACAATCTCTCCGCTCTTTGTTACATATCGATTTTCGAAATTTAGTAATGGTTTATTTTTGGTCAATTCACCTCGAACTTTTGAAGTAAAATCGCGGTCATCTATATAAATAAAATCATTAATGGGTTTTGAAAACAATTCTTCATTGGTATATCCCAATAGTTTAGAAACAGCCGGGTTTATTTTTTTGAAAAAACCATCAAAACCTGCTATGCATAACAAATCAGCTGATAGCTCGAAAAAATGCTCGAATATATAAGCGTTATCTGGACTTGGATTTGAATTATGATTTTTTGTCATTATCGTGTAATAGAGTCGTTATTGTTTCTATGTTGTAAATAACAGAAAAAGCGTATCGAGTAATCTTTCTCCAGTTATTTGTTTATATTCAATTCAAAGCATTGTCAAGTTTCGAAAACGGATATAGATCAAAAAAAAAAAAGGAACATCAAATTTCTTCGAAGCTCCTTTTTTTATTAGATGTTTATTTTATTGGTTTGTCAACTACTGGTCTTTCAGTTCTGTTGGCTAAATCCCAAGCAATGACAAAGGCTAGTTGGGCTCTTTTTGCCAAAGCATCATATTCGATTTTGTTTGGCTCATCCGATTTTTGATGATAATCTTCATGAACACCATTAAAGAGGAATACTGCTGGAATACCGTTCTTAGCAAAATTATAGTGATCAGAACGCTCATAAAAATGGTTTGGATCTTTCGGGTCGTTGAATTTGAAGTCCAAATCTAAATGAGTGTATTTATTGTTTTCTGTAACAGTTATGTTGTGTAAATCGGTTGAAAGTCTATCAGCACCTATCACATAAACATAATTATTGGTATTAGAATGTTCTACATCACGACGACCAATCATATCAATATTAATATCAGCAATGGTGTTAGCGATCGGGAATAATGGGTTTTCTGAGTAGAATCTAGAACCGTGCAAACCATGCTCTTCGCCTGTTACATGAAGAAACAATATAGAGCGTTTAGGTCCGTGACCTTCTTTTTTTGCTTTCTGAAAAGCTTGAGCAATTTGTAGTACCGCTACAGTACCAGATCCATCATCATCGGCACCATTATATATTTCACCATTTTTGACCCCAACATGATCGTAATGTGCAGAAATAACAAGAACCTCATTTGGTTTTTCAGAACCTTCAATATAGGCCCAAATATTTTCAGAATCAGGTAAGTTTTCGTTACGTCTGGCATTTAAATAAGCTGCTGGAATTGGTTGGTAATAATCTTTAGCTCCTTTAGGAAAAGAAATACCGCTTTTTTTATATTGACTGATAAGATATTTACCTGCTTTTTTTTGACCTTTTGATCCAGTATCGCGACCTTCCATTTTATCTGAGGCAACAATATAGAGTTTGGTTTTTAGCTGATCTGCCGTAATGGTACTCATGAATTTTGTGGGGTCAGTGTTATTAACACTTTCCATTTGGGCAAAACATGAAAAGCTACCGGTTAGCGCCAAAAGAATTATGAATTTTTTCATGGATTATTAATTTGTTTAAAGATGTTAGAAGGTAAAATTAGTGATTTTTTATTATGATAGATGAAATAATGTATACAAAGCCAATAAACACAAGATTAATGCGATAAAAACACAGTTAATTACAAACAAAAGTGTACTTTTTGTGATAGATACTAAACGGGTTTCTCCATACATTTTTTGATGTGCTTTGTAAAAATACAGAAATGCCCAAATACTTGTTGCAAATGAAAAGAGTATAGAAATACTCTCGGATATATTGGTGTTTGGAATGAGCGAAATACCATAGTCTATTATAGAGTATATGGTAAATGTGAGAAGTAAAAAACCGATATAATGCAAGGTAAATATACTGTGGTCGAAAAAAAGCCATCTTTTTTTGTCTTGAAAAATCCATAACCAAAACCCAAAAATTGGTAAATAAAGGAATATTGCTTTTGGTAAATTATGAAGTAATGATTCACCAAATTTTTCTTTTATTTCTTCTTTGGTTTTCTTTTGGTTTAATGTTATTGCATTTTTGACAAGCCAATGTTGAATGGCTCCCATGCGTTGCTCCTTGGGTAATGCATTCTGAATAGAATCCATTTCATGAATAGAGCTATAGTTTTGGGTTCCCAAAACGGAAAATGTTTTGACATTATTGCTGTCTTTTAATGCTTCATTTTTTTCGTCTTTAATCTCAAATTTTTTCTCATCACTGATTTCTTTATCGGTTTCAGGGAGAAGACTTGGAATTAAAAAGGTAATAAAACTTATAAAAAGATACAGTCTAACTGGTGGAACAAAATTGAGTCTTTTTCCAGATAAATATTCGGTAGTAAGTTTTGAAGGTTTAAAGAGTAAATACTTTATGGTTTTCCAGAAAGCATTGTCATAATGTGTAAAATCTTCAAAAAAGTGGGTAAACAAATGCTTGAACGATTGACGGGTTTCAATATTTTCCTGACCGCAATTGGGGCAAAATCGTTGTGAAACTACATAATGGCAATTTAAACAGGTTTTATCTTCTCGAATAGAATGTTTTGACATAAAGGCTTTTTAAAATGAAAGAGAATTAAAACAACAAAAAGATGTTGCTTTAATTCTTTTGGATATTAGTTGTAAAACTAACTAGAAGTTACACTTTTACAAAAATTATTTTTAACAATAAAAAGGGACTAAGTTTTAGTCATTATTTTTTCAAAACTTCATTCAAGAATAGTTTCAAGTGCTCAAAGGAACGTTTTGCCGCTTTTTCATTATAAGCAGCTCCTTTTGAATTGTCATCTCCAGATTCTGGATTGGTAAAGGAATGAACCGCATTGGCATAATAAATCATTTGCCAATCGGCTTTTGTATCACGCATTTCTTTTTGAAAAGCCAAAACCTCTTCTGTAGATTCATACGGATCATCCGCTCCGTGACATACTAAAACTTTGGCAGTAATAGGCTCTGTTGGTCGCGAATGGTCTTTGGCTAAACCTCCGTGAAATGAAACAGCTCCTTTTACTTTTAAATGTCCACGAGCAGCTTCTAGTGCTCCTGTGCCTCCAAAACAATAACCAATAACTACAATATTATTTGGATTGGCACCAGCTGCAATTAATTGCTGCAAGGCCAAGTTAATTCGTTTTTGATAGGCTTCGAAGTTTTTTTTGTAAAAACCAGCTTTATTGCCTGCTTCATTATTGTCTTTTGGGTAATTTCCTTCGCCATAAATATCGGCTATAAAGGCATAATAGCCCAATTTTGAAAGTTTATCAGCGGTGTCTTTAGAAAGTTTGTCAATACCTCTCCAAGCGGGAAGAATCAAGATTCCCGGTTTCTCGACACTTTTATTTGCAGGAGCTATTTTAAAACCATTCAAAATTTGCGCTCCATCTTTGTATTGCACAGGTTGTAATTGGGCAAATGAATATCCGGAATACATTATTAATCCTAAAAATATGCAGTTTAGATTTTTCATAGTATTTCTTTTTTATACAAATATCTGAATAATAATGGTATGAATTAATTTGTTAATAACTTCTTTTTGAGTCTATTGGCTTTGTTTTGAAGTCAGAAACTAATCTTGGTATTATTCCCCAGGATGATAAGTGCGTTCTGCATTTTTTTGAACATCATCTTTGTAAAAAAGTACATCCTTGAATTGTCCCTTTTCGTACATCTCAGCTTGATCCATAAAATGTTTTGATTTCGGATCACCGCTATTCCCACCGGCAAGTAATGATTTGGCTTTTATTTTATCACCAAATTCCACCGCACATACAAAGCTATTACCACTATACCCATATCTTTTTTTTGTGTTTTTTTGATAATTGCTTGAATAGGCAGGTAGGCAACCCCATAGTGATGATGCGTACCCAATTGGTAAACTTTCTAAGGCATCGTTGTAAACAAGATTTATGTCGCCAGAAGATCTTTGGTAACGATTAATTTCTCCCCATGGAATCTGCCAAGTACCAAATTTGGTTTTCAATTCATTAACTACCAATTGCAATTTTGGTAGTAATTGATCGGCATTGGCATTTTTAGCGAAGTTTTTTATATTTTCTACCTGATCTATATCTTCATTGATGATAGCCGCTTTCTGAATGTCTGGATATAATTTAACTCCCCATTCAATTGCCAATGTTGTGGCTACTGAATTTTCATTAGAATAATAATCCCATTTTTTTAATACTGCTATAGGCTCTGCTAAGTCATTGTATAATGGGTTTTCGGGTTTTATATTTTCTTCAAAACGAGCCACGAGAGTAGGGATTAAGACTTCAAAAAAAGATAGTTTTGTGTCGTATCCGTCTGAAATTATTTTGTCTAAAGTATGTTTATCTCCTTTGCTTAAAAGTCGAACGGCATTTATAGCCCTGAAATTTTCATCATCGGGTGCCATGTAGGACGGGTAATTTTCTTTTTTGGGACTATTGGCTCCAGCGACACTATAGGGTGAAGAATTGCAGTTTTGTAACCATCCGTTGGTTGGGTTGTATACATGTACGGTTTCGGAAACATCGTGTAATCCTCTCCACTGTGTGGTAGATGTTGTTCCGTCCATTGTCTTTGCACTATTGAGGCTTTTATCTCGAATAGGAATAAAATTTCCGTGCCAATAGGCAATGTTACCTTTGTTATCCGCAAAGACGGTATTGTTTGAAGTGTTGGCCTTCAAATCCATTGCTTTTTTATAATCCTCAAACCCTTTAGACTTGGTTCTGATCCAGCTTTGCACCAAACTATTCATCGAGCGGTTATTAGATTTTAGGCTGATCCATTTTTCGTCTCTTTTGGCCATGATAGGACCGTGATTGGTAAAATAAGTTTTGAATGTTTTAGGGATTAATTTTCCGTTTTCCAGATAATTGATGGTAATTGCTTTTTCGATTACGGGTAGTAATTTTTTATCATACTCGTAAAACAGTTTTTTGTTCTGGGTGATTATTTTCTCGGCATAGGTATCAGCAACATCAACTTGTGATGAAGTATGCATCCAGCCACAATTAGCATTAAAGCCTTGATAAATAAAAAACTGTCCCCAAGTTACGGCTCCATAGACATTCAAACCTTCTTGGCTAGTTACTTGGATTTCGGGTCTGAAATAAAATGATGTGTGCGGGTTGATATAAAGGATGGCATTACCAGAGGCCGTTTTAGAAGGAGCTAACGCAAACCCATTAGAACCGGTTTGAACATCTTTTTTTCTTTCTACATAAGTATATTTATCATTATTTCCATAAAAGGCTTTCAGTTCGGCATTCGTGAGATCGGCCGTACTGATGGCACCAATGCTTCCATCAGTCCAAAGTAAGGGAAACCAAGGTTCGAAACGGGTTAACAAGGCCGGTTTTATTTCGGGATGATTGTATAAATAGAAGTTGATCGCATCGGCATAACTATTCAGTAATTTTTTCAGCCAAGGATCAGCTTTTTTGTAATCCGCTTTTGCTTCATTAGCATCAATCAAAAGACGTATTTCAAGATCATTATAGAGAAAAGATTGCCCCTTAACTTCCGAAAGACGACCTAGTTTTTCAATATAATTCATCTCAATACGATTGAAATCATCTTCGCATTGAGCGTACAACATTCCGAAAACAGCATCAGCATCAGTTTTGCCGTAAACGTGAGCAATTCCCCAATTGTCTCGGATAATTGTAACCTCTTGTGCCAACTTTTTAAGTCGGTTAATTTCTTTAGAATCTGTATTTTGAGCAAACACATTAAAACTAATACAGATAAAAAGAATTCCTAATTGTAAATAGCTTTTGTGATTGTGCATATTTTGAGATATTAAGTTTTTTGGTAACTATTCAGCCATTGGTAACTATTCAGCCATTGGTAATTAGTTAAAAGTAAAAAGTAAAAAGTAAAAAGTAAAAAGTAAAAAGTAAAAAGTAAAAAGTAAAAAGTAAAAAGTAAAAAGTGAAAAGTGAAAAACATATATGCACAGTAAAGAATAGTGTTCTTGGTTCAGATGAAAAAGGTGTTTTTATTTGATTTTTTTTGGGAAAGAAACCAACTTTCAATACTTTTTCCCTTTAAGTCTTTTGACTTTTGGCTAATGCCTTTTTACTTTTCACTTTTGCCCTTTGCCTAATGGCTATTGCCTGAATACAATTTTTGAATTAAAGAGTAACATTCCGTTTAAAAGCACAACCCAGTTCTATTAAAGAATCGGTTTTTGCTATGCCGGGTATATTGTCAATTTGTTCATAAAGAAGTTTTCGCATGTGCGCATGATCTTTAGCAATCATTTTGATATAAAGAGTGTATTGACCCGTAATAAAATAGCATTCAGTAATTTCAGGGATATTCTTCAAAGCTTCAATAACTCTTTCGGAATCATGGTCTTTTTTTAGTGTAATTCCAGTAAAAGCAGCCCAGTCATACCCAATCTTTTTTTCGTTTAGAGTAGGTTTAATTCCAGTTATAATTCCTTGTTCAATTAAGCGATTGATGCGTTGGTGCACCATTGTATTGGATATTTTAAGATTAGTCGCAATTGCAGAAAAAGCCATTCTACCGTCTTTCTCTAATTCCTTAATTATATTAATATCGAATTCATCTAATATTTCCATTTTTAGGTCTATTTAAGTTAAAATCACTTTTTTTTGAAGTTATAAAAGTAATTCTTTTTTATTTATGTTTAAATGTATAAATTATATCTAGTGATAAAATTTAAATAATGACTTTTTTTAGTTGTAATAAATTAATTATTATTAAAAAGTGGTTAATATTAAGTCAAAAAATGTGTATTTATGCATTTAAATAGAAATTTTCATTACTTTTGTTAAGTAAATATTTAAAAGTATCTCATTATGACACATACAACAGAAAAACTTTCTTCTAAATCGGAAGCTTTAATTGAAAAAGAAAACAAATACGGAGCCCATAATTACCATCCGCTACCTGTTGTATTAGATAGAGGAGAAGGAGTATATGTTTGGGATGTAGATGGAAAAAAATATTTTGATTTCCTATCTGCGTATTCAGCCGTAAATCAAGGGCATTGCCACCCGAAAATTATTGGTGCTATGGTAAAACAAGCACAAACAATGACATTGACTTCACGAGCGTTTCATAACAGCCAGTTAGGAGTTTATGAGGAATACGTAACCAAATATTTTGGTTTTGATAAAGTGTTGCCTATGAATACAGGTGCCGAAGCGGTAGAAACTGCTTTGAAATTATGTAGAAAATGGGCTTATGAAGTAAAAGGAACTCCAGAAAACCAAGCACAGATAATTGTTTGTGAGAATAATTTTCATGGAAGAACAACCACTATTATATCATTCTCTAATGATGAAACGGCACGTAAAAGTTTTGGTCCTTTTACAGAAGGGTTTATAAGAATCCCTTATGATGATATCGAAGCTTTAGAAAATGCATTAAAATCGAATAAAAATATTGCTGGATTTTTGGTAGAGCCTATCCAAGGTGAAGCCGGAGTTTACGTTCCTACCGAAGGTTATTTGGCAAAAGCCAAAGCACTTTGTGAGCAACATAATGCTTTATTCATTGCTGATGAAGTTCAGACAGGAATTGCAAGAACTGGTAAATTATTGGCAGTTCATCATGAAAATGTACAACCAGATATTCTTGTTTTAGGAAAAGCAATCTCAGGAGGTGTATATCCAGTATCGGCAGTTTTAGCGAATGATGCTATTATGAACGTTATAAAACCAGGTCAGCATGGGTCTACTTTTGGGGGTAATCCAGTTGCAGCAGCAGTGGCGATTGCAGCTCTTGAAGTAGTGAAAGACGAAAATTTATCGGATAATGCCGAGAAGCTAGGAATCCTTTTGAGAAAAGGACTTAATGAAATAGCCGAACGTAATCCATTGATCACTTTGGTACGCGGAAAAGGTTTGTTGAATGCTATTGTTATAAATAGTGGAGAAGATTCAGATTTGGCTTGGGATATTTGCTTGCGTTTCAGAGACTATGGATTATTGGCAAAACCAACCCATGGTAACAAAATACGTTTGGCACCGCCATTAGTAATTACTGAAGCTCAAATCCAAGAATGTCTTACTATTATAGAAAAAGCACTAAATGATTTTAGATAAGATTATGATGGAACGCTCGATAAAATTAATAAAGAACAGATCTGATATTGGTGCCGGTACACGGGGTTCCGATATGGGAATTGATGCAATAGAAATTGCTGCTATTAATCAGAACAGTGACTACTTTAATGAATACGAATTTGAAGATGTTAAAACGCATAACGAATCTATATACGATAAAGACCGTAATTCGTTTGCCAAAAGAATAGAACATGTTGTAGAACAATGTACTAGAGTTTCGTATTCTGTAAAGAAAAACCTCGGAGCTGGTTTTTTTCCTATTGTTTTGTCAGGAGATCATTCTTCGGCTCTAGGAACTATAAGCGGAATAAAAGCGGCTTATCCTGATCAGACTTTAGGGGTTATTTGGATCGATGCCCATGCCGATTTGCATTCACCATATACATCACCTTCAGGGAATATTCACGGTATGCCATTGGCAGCAGCTTTGGGAGATGATAATTTAGATTGTCAAATCAATGAAGTGTTTACAGAAACACAAGAGCATTGGGAGGCAATGAAAAATATAGGATGTCCAGGAGCAAAAATTTCAGGCGAAGATTTAGTATATTTTGGCGTTCGTGACACTGAAAAAGCCGAGGATAAGCAAATAGAAAAATTACATGTTAAGAATTATAAAGTAGATGAAGTGCGTTATAGAGGTTTAGAAACCTGTGTTTCTGAAGCTTTAGTAAATTTAGCACATTGTGATATGTTATATATCTCTTTTGATGTAGATTCGATGGATTGTGATTTGATATCTTACGGTACAGGTACACCGGTTCCAAGAGGGTTCGATCAATATGAAATTATAGATATTATCAACCAAATTATAAAGTCTAAAAAAGTAGTTTGTGTTGAATTCGTTGAGGTAAATCCACTTTTAGACACAAAAGGAAATAAAATGGCTGAGACTGCTTTTGAAGTTTTAGAAGCTATTACTTCTACACTTATTTTGCCAATAGAATAGTTTTTTTAATAAGTATGACTATTAGTAATTCATACTTAAAGAAAAAATACGCTCTAAGTCCTTGCGAGGAACGAAGCAATCTCATTTAGTATATCCATCACGAAGATTCCTTAGTTTGCTAATGCTAATGAGATTGCTTCGTTCCTCGCAAAGACAAACACAATGATAAAAAAAGCCCGAAATCAATTGATTTTGGGCTTTTTTTTGTCTGATAGTCAAAAAGTGGAGTCTTTTTTATAAGAGCAAAATAAAAGAAATTCTGAATTATTTATGGCTTGTTTTCTGTTTTGAATATTTACATTTGTGTAAGATGTTTTGCTTAGTTTGTTAGAATTTTTATTAGAAACTAATGAAAAACACTCTATTTGCTTACTGATTTTAATACAAGTCTAAAGAAATGAAACCAATTAATAAACCAAAGCTAACAGTAGTGGGAGCTGGGCCAGGTGATGCAGAATTAATCACCCTTAAAGCCATAAAAGCGCTAGAAAGTGCTGATGTTGTCTTATATGATGCATTGGTAAATGAAGATTTGTTGCAGTATGCCAAACAGGCTGAGATTATATTTGTCGGGAAACGCTCAGGATGCCATGCTTACAGTCAGGATCAAATCAATGATCTTATTGTTGCTATGGTCAAACAATGGGGTCATGTAGTTCGGTTAAAAGGTGGTGATCCATTTGTTTTTGGGAGAGGAAGTGAAGAAATTGATTTTGCAGAGCAATTTGGTATTGAAACCGCTATAGTTCCCGGTATATCATCGGCATTGGGAGTGCCTACTGCCAATGGAATCAGTCTGACTCAAAGAAAGGTTTCCGAAAGTTTTTGGGTAATAACCGGAACAACTTCTGAGCATAAATTGTCCAACGATGTTGTTTTGGCTTCAAAATCTTCGGCAACAGTAGTTATTTTGATGGGTATGCATAAATTAGATGAGATAATTGCTTTGTACCAAAATAATAGAACCGATGATTTGCCTATAGCCATTATTCAAAACGGAACCAAAAGCAATGAGAAAAAAGTAATTGGTACGATAAGTTCTATTGCTGAGTTGGTAAAAGAAAATGAAATGGCTTCTCCGGCAATTATTATAATTGGAGAAGTGGTTCAAAATACATCGAAATTGACTTCTTTTATAAATGAAGAATTGACAAAAGAATCATTTTTAGAAGATGAATTTATTTTACAAAATTTAAATAGTTTAGGATTTCGACATAAAAAATAAAATTTGAGTTCAAAGTGTAACAAAGTGTTATGATTTTTGTCAAACAAATGATAAAGTTTTAATAGATATAAATATGGAAAAAAAAGTTTTAGGTCTTATTGCCTTAAGTTTAGGTTTTAGTTATGCGGTCGCAGGGCAATCGATCGATAAGGTCATTGAATTGAAAGAAGTGACTCGAATAGAAAAAGTACTTTCTGCAGATGATATGCAAGGCAGAAGAACATTTACTCCGGGGATAGATAAAGCTTCGGCCTTTATTGAATCAGAATTTAAGAAAATAGGATTACAAACTTTTAATGGAGCTCCTAATTACAGACAGGAGTTTTTTATGACCGAATCAAAAGAAGTCTCTTCAAAAGTTACTATTGATGGCAAAGAAATAGACAAAGCTAAAATAGTTGCATTTTCATATCAGCCACAAGTTTCCTTAACAGAGAAAAATGACATTTCGGTAGTTAGAATAAAAAAAGGAGATAATGTAGGTCAAAAATTTAATGAGTATTACAATGGCAAAAAAAGCGTATTGGTACTAGTTGACGATTCTTTTAATGGCTTATTGGCCAATATTAAGCATATTGAGAGAATGGCATCAGAAGCAAAGGAAAATACAGTTGTATTTGTATTTGGCGTATCTGAGGCAACAACTTTTTCTATAGATCTTAAAAATACAATTGCAAAAAAAGCATTGAATAATGTGGTTGGGGTTTTGCCTGGAAAAAGCAAGCCTAGTGAATATGTGATTTTTTCGGGGCATTATGATCATCTAGGGGTGGGTTCTCCAGAAGAAGGAATGCCACATAATGCAACGGATTCTATTTATAATGGTGCCAATGATGATGCGGCAGGAACTACAGCAGTGATTATGTTGGCTAATTATTTTAAAAAGCTAAACAATAATGAGCGTACAATCATTTTTACCACATTTGTAGCCGAAGAATTAGGAGGTTTTGGAGCCAAATATTTCTCTAAACAAATGAATCCTGATAAAGTGATAGCTATGTTCAATCTGGAAATGATTGGAACCGAATCTAAATGGGGTAAAAACTCGGCTTATATTACCGGATATGAAAAAACGAATATGGGTGAGATATTGCAGAAAAACTTAGAAGGAACCGCTTTTAAGTTTTATCCGGATCCATATCCACAAGAGCAATTGTTTTATAGATCAGACAATGCTACTCTAGCTAAACTTGGAGTTCCTGCACATACTATTTCGACTTCAAAAATGGACAGTGAACCGAATTACCATAAGGCAAGTGACCAAATAGAAACGCTTGATATGAATAATATGACCGCAGTAATTAAGGCTATTGCATTAAGTTCATCTAGCATTATAAGCGGAAAAGATACACCAACAAGAGTAGATACTGCTCAGTTGAGATAATCTTGAAATTAATTTGAAGCTAACAAAAAGCCCCGAATAATAAGATTCGGGGCTTTTTTGTTGGTTTTTTATTCAGGCTGATTATCAAGGTTTCGACTGTTCGTCAAAACTAACCATCCAGTTAATGCCAAATTTGTCCGTAAACATGCCGAAGTATGAACCCCAAAAGGTTTTTTCCATTGGCATGGTAATTTGCCCTCCAGCCGAAAGCCCGTTAAATAACCTATCGGCTTCCTTTTGACTATCGGTGTTGATAGAAACAGAAAAATTGTTGCCTTGCGTAACTTTTGCACACCATTCCCCGCCTGTGTCGCTGGCCATAAGGATTGTTTCTTTACTTATTGGTAAGGAAATGTGCATGATTTTTTCGCCTTCTTCCGCAGTAATAGGGGATGTTCCTTCTTGTGGAGGCATTTCCTTGAAGCGTCCTAAGTATGAAAATTCTCCACCAAAAATAGATTTGTAAAAGTTGAAGGCTTCTTCGCAATTACCTTCATAGGTTAGATAAACGTTTACTGTTGTCATTTTAAAGAAATTTAAAGGTTAAGGAGTTATACAGTTCAAAAGAAATCAAAACACGAATTTCACAAATTCACACGAGTTAATATTGCTAATAGTCATGCTATTAGTTTTCTGAAATTCGTTTCAATTCGTTTAAAGCCACGGGAAAAGTAGTGTTCATAAAATCAATATATTTTTCCAAAGTATCAACATTTACAATTAGTTCAGTTCCGCTGTTGGTTTTGTTGAGAGTGTAAGTTTCCATGGCTCCAGACCAGTTTCCAGCTTCGTTGCTAAGGGGCATTTCCTCAAAATTTTTGATATCACCCAAATGTTTGAAAGCCAAAAAATGATTCTCATCAATACGGTCCAGAATACTGTACATTCCTTCACCACTAGGTGTAAGCAAATGAATTTTATTGCCTTGGGTAAAGCTGTCAGTTTTGTAATAGCTGCCTTCGCAAAAGGGATTTGTCCAAATTTTGTAATTATCTGGTTGCCATAAAGATTTCCAAACTTTTTCAGGCGTAGCATTGATGCTTATTGTATAGGTTAGTTTTATCATTGTTATTGATTTAGTAAATCATTCAATTGATTCAGTCCCATGGAATACCCTTCTTCAAAACCCATTTCAAGAATTAGCTTCATATCTTCTTCTTGGGAGAATGTAATCACATTGGTTACTTTGGTAGTTCCGTTTTCTTCGTGAAAAGTATTTTTCCAATTCATTCTCGGAAAGTCAGTATTTATCTTTCCGTTCTCATCACAAAATGCGTCAGCTACTTCGTAGGATTCCATTGGCTTAATATTGCTGAAGTCGGCAAGACACCATTGCTTTTCACCCTCTGGGGATAGCATATAATACAACCATTGTCCACCATTTTCAAAATTAACTTTTTCCGTGAAGGCTTGATAGGGCTTGGGGGCCCACCATTTATCCGTAATTTCAGGATTGGTAAAGGCATTCCAAATTTCTTCTTTGGCTGCTTTGAATTTGCTAACGATTTTGATTTGTTTATTAGTAAGATCTTTATCTATTTGGATTGAGAGACTCATTTCTTTTGATTTTAAAATGCATAAAATAGTAACAGTAAGTTAAAGATACATTTTTTTAATATTATATAAGTGGTTTATTTGCAGGTTATTAATTCAAATTTGCAGTTAGATATAAATATTAGAAGAAGAATTTCATCTGCATTTTTAGCACGATAGGGACTAAACAATTCTTCTCATATTCAAATTATGGAAAAATGTTTAGTCCCTAACGGAATTTAGTTGGTTTATTATTTCTGTCCGAGTAATGATATTAAATTTTGGTTTAACTCGGATGTTTTATTGCCAAGTACCGAGAAAAATTCAGAGTCGAATTTCTCAACAGTAACTACAGCTTTTTTAATTATTTTTTTTCCTTCTTCTGTAAGTGCAACAGTTTTGGCTCTTGTGTCTGTAGAATGTTCCTGTCGTTGGATAAAGCCTTTTTGCTGTAAGGTTCTCAAAACAGTTGAGGTCGTCATTGGATCTATTTTGGTATGGTTTGACAGAATTACTTGTGTTACTTCTTGTTCATGAAGAGTTAGCCAATGCATACTGGCTAATAATACAAATTGAGAGTGTGTCAGTCCGTACTGTTCTAGTGCTTTTTTTATTTCTCTTTGCCAAAGATTGGTTACTTGCCATAGTAAAAAACCGGAGCTTTCTTCTGGTTTTTCGACACTAAATGTGTTATCGGTTGATTTGCTCATTTGCGTTTATGAGTTTAATGGAATTAGCGAACAATGCTTCATTTTGAAACATTTTTGAAGCGATCAAATTAAAATCTTTTTCTTTAATTTCCAAGAAACCAAAACGAAATGGATAACCCCATGATTTTTTATTTACAATGAACTCAAGATCATTGATTAATGGAATAATGGGGCTTTCCTGACACTGTAAAAAATCAATATTTCGTCTGAATGGTTTAAAATTTTCAGTCATTTGAAATTGATAAACGTCATCATCCATTACTTTTCCAATAGCCGTAAAGGCTTGACACTTTTCATTTCTTTCCATTGTAATTTTTGAGGAGTAAACCAGTAGATAATCCCCTTTTTTCATCCTTTTTAAGGGGGCTTGTTTGCCATGGCAAACTTGCATGAAACTACCGGCAACACCTCTCATCGTATGCTCTTTTGAAACAGCTGCTATCCAATATCTTATGTTATTCATAGCTTTGAGGCCGCTTTTATTTGTTCTTGCATATCGGCTGGTAAAGCGTCAGCAATTTTCTGAGCAACGATTTTCACCCATAGAAAGCTTAAAAGTCCTTCAACTTTCATGGTTGTAGTGATCTTTAGTCCATTGGATGTGTCTTCAAATGTATGTTCGCCATACATTTTTGCTAATGGGAATTTAGTAAAGTCGGTGAATTTTTTATTTTCTACGGCTTCAACTATTCCAATTTTTAATTTAGGACCACCTTTAGGCTGAAACATGAAATGATTTCCTTTTTCAAACTTGCCTTCCAGTTTTGCAAATTCAATTCCAGTATCCCAAGTATGCCAATTATTTACATCAGCAAAGAGATTCCACATTTGCTGTTTAGTTACTTTATTTGTTACGATAGAATGCGATTTTGTCCACATGAGCTTATTTTTTTATATGATTAAATTATATTGTCAGTACAAATATAATAAGTACACATATAATAAGCAAGTTTATTTTTTTACCGTTTACTAATGTACTATGATCTAAGTTTTTTTTCGTCTTCAGTTCTTGGTTTTCCGGTACTATTGGGTTGACCTTTGCCTGTGGTGATCAAGCTTCGCAAGCTATTTTGTATATAATTGGTCCATGCATTTTGGCAGATATCAAAACACTCATATTCAGGAACTAATCCCAGATGGGTAACATGAATTTGAGTTTGGTTATCCTTTTCGGAAATTTCAAAAATAATTTTGGTGTCTTTCCACTCGGTATCGTCTTTGGTAAACTTAAAATAGTTATCCATTACATACCAAACCACTTTTTGGTTGGGGATAACTTCTATTAATTTTATTTGACAACGATGAATGTCTTCAAAATGGTAATTAAAAATATCATTTACATTTTCTGTGTTGCCTTCAATTTCTTCTGACCACCATCCGCGAACATTATTTATAGCATTAAATGCTGCAGCTGGAGTTTGATCTACTAGTAGGGTTGTGTTAAAATCTGTTGTAGTCATTTTCTTTTGTTTTTTAGGTTAATATTTTTAGAATAACAAATATATTTCTTAATTATCAATTAGTTACGGTGTGAAATAGACTTTTTGATGGGTTGATTTGGACAGGTTAAATTTTTATCTTTACTAAAAAAGTACGGAGATGAAACATATTACTATCATAGTTCCAGACGGAGAGAATAATCTAAGTAGCATTGTTGGCGCTTATAAAATATTGACAAGAGCGAATGCGCATTGGAAAGAAAAGAGCAAAAAAGAGTTGTATAACATTCAGTTAGCTGGAATTTCTAAAGAAGTAGAATTCTACGAAGGTTTGTTTACTGTAAAACCACACACCAACATTTCTGATATAACAAAAACGGACCTTATTATCATTCCATCATTGAATCATAATTATCACGATGCTGTGAAAAAAAACAAGTTGTTGATTGATTGGATTGCTAAACAATATTTTGATGGAGCTGAAATAGCTACTATTTGTACTGGTGCTTTTATGCTCGCGTCAACAGGTTTGTTAGACGGCAAAAGTTGTTCTACACATTGGGCTGCTGCCGAAAATTTCAGAATGATGTTTCCCAAGGTCGATCTGCAAACGGATAAACTGATTACTGATGAAAATGGAATTTATACCAATGGAGGTGCTTATTCTTTTCTGAACCTTATGATCTATCTTGTAGAGAAATATTATGATAGGTCAACAGCCATTTATTGTTCTAAAGTATTTCAGATAGAAATGGACAGGAATAGTCAATCTGCATTTGCCATATTTACTGGACAGAAACGACACGGAGACGAAATGGTTCAGCAAGTGCAGGCCTACATTGAAAATAATTTTCACGAAAAAATTTCTGTAGAGGATTTGTCTTCTAAATTCTCCGTAAGCAGACGAAATTTTGACAGAAGGTTTATCAAAGCTACCGGAAATACCCCAACCGAATATTCTCAGAGAGTAAAAATTGAATCGGCTAAAAAAGCATTTGAAACCAGTCGTAAAACAATTAATGAAGTAATGTACGAAGTTGGATATTCTGATGTAAAGGCATTTCGGGAAGTGTTCAGAAAAATTACAGGCTTATCACCAGTAGCCTATAAAGAGAAATACAATGTAGAGGCTGAGTTTTAAAAAAGGTTTACTGTTCTTTTTATAAACCCAAAAAATGAAATCGGGCTCTTAGTTTAATAGATTTCGATCTACTAAACTAAAAGCCCGACTCAGATTGTATATTGATTGATGATTTATACTTTTTGTACTTCTTGAAGTGGTTGAGTAACTTCATTGTTGTTGCTAGCTGTTTCTCTTTTCCAGTATGGATTTACTAATTTATTTTTACTTAATTTCATTAAAATAATTGAAGCAAATACACAAAAGATAATAGCCTGTATGGTTGCTTCTGGTCCAAATTCTCCACCAGTAATCAATTGGTTTCCTGTTATTTTTGTTGTCAATAAACTATTTGTTTTTTCATTACCAGAAGTAACTGCTCCAAAAATTCCTGATTGCATAAAATTCCAGGCAAAGTGTATGGCAATTGGGAACCATAAATTTCTAGCGCAAATGTAAGCAGAACCCATTAGTAATCCGGCCTCAATGCCAACACACAATCCAGATAGTAATGTACTGTTAGGATTTGCTAAATGCAATGCTCCAAAAATAATTGCCGTGATTAATAAAGAGATATAACTGCCTAATTTTTCTTCAACTATTCTAAAAATAATGCCTCGAATTAAAATTTCTTCAAAAATGGCAATTGTAAAAGCAATTGTTAGAGGGATGATTATATTAGAAATTGGATTGCTGGAAACGATTTCGAAACCACCCTTAAAGAAAATTACCAATATGGTAAGAGACTGTAATATTGCACCGATTAGTGTTCCTACTATAATGTATTTAGCTATTCCTTTACTTGAAAATTCCTTTACCTCTCTTTTTTCGTATTTTTTAAAAAAATAGATATAAGTACAAATTACTGTTGCAGATGAAATTATACCTTTTATTAGATTTCTGTAATTTTTATTTAATGAAGTAAGTTCAAGTGTCTTTCCTGTAAGTTGTTGGGCAATTATAAAAGTAATAAAACATACTAAAATCCCCAGTATGATTCTAGTTAATGGAGAATTTAAGATTCTCTGTTTAGTAGTGATTGGTTCCATAAATTTTGCAATTAATTGGTTAGATTTATTACAAAAGTAGTAGAGAGAAAGTGCAAAAAATAGAATGAAATTTGCCTTTTGAATTATAGGTGTTGGAATTTTTTTGGCAAAAACCCTGTTTGCTGTTTAAAAGTTCTGATGAAATGGCTCTGGTCTGCAAATCCACATTCAAAACTTACATCAGTTAGAGAAACAGAATCTTGTTGTATTAAAGTAAGAGATCGATCTATTTTTAATCGTCTAATGTATTCACCTAAAGTGCATCCAAAATATTTTGGAAAATGCTTTGAAATGGATATCGGATTTATATTTAAAATTTTGGATAAATCATTTAAACTTGGATTCTCATTCCAACAATCATTTAATAATTCATATAAGGAATTCACCCATGTAGGACATTTAGAAAATTGGTCTAGGTAATTTTGATTTGAAGCAAAATTTGAGAGTAACATATTTACGGAATCTTTAGAAAAAGTATCCCCAATTAAGCATTCGTTATAGATTTTTAGAATCATTAATTTTGTTTGCACACTATTGGCAGTTCCGTTTCGTAATAACTCTTCGGTAATTTGAAATTCTTTGAAATGATTTTCGTCTATTTCCAGATTAATATTTTTTGACGGGAATAGCGTATTTTGATTTAAGTGAAGCTCATCACTATGATAAAATAATACTGTACCTGGCGAAACTGCAAAATTTTCTTTTTTTCTTTTTTCTATTGTTCCGCCCTTTAGGAATAAGGTTATATGTGCATTTTCATGAGAGTGCCAGCCTTCATAGACTTTATGTTGGTATTCGGTTTCTATAATAGAAATACCTTGAGAATTAGTATATGTGTTTTTAGAATTTCCTAAATAAATTTCTTTTTCTAAATGATACATTTTTTATCGTATAAATTGAAATAGCGGGCAAAATCTCAGCTGTTTTTGAAAGATAGATTTCTCAAAAATATAAATTTAAGATTAAGTTTACAAATGCAAAACCCGAATTTAAATTATACCATAAATGCCAGTTTTGCTAGGTATTTGGCGGCTTCTTATAAGCCTAAAAAACGAAGTCGGGACTTTTTAATTTAATAGATTAAAAGCTACTAAACCAAAAGTCCCGACTTAAGATTGTATGTTGTAAAGTTTAGGAGGCTGGAATAATCTGTTTCAGAATTTCCCTTTGAGAAGATTTAATCAAAGGTTTGAATTTTTCATACCAGTCTTTCCAAATTGCAGCATTCATTTCTTTTGAGAGATCCGCTTCAAAAGCGGCCAGAGTTGGATATGGAGACTCAATTATGAGGCGATAGCTTTCACCTGTAAAGTCAGTAAGGATTCTACCGCCCGCAGGTAATGTTAAAATTCCATTGGCGATTGCTTCGTCAGTTAGTGCTTTGGCTTCTTTATAGCGGCCAAATTGCAAACAGAAAATTTCTCGTACAATAAACATAGCTTTATAAATTTTTTATTAGACAATAAATTAAAAATTGTATTTTGAGATGTTGTTTTTGGAAATTGTATTGGGATAACAAATAGAAATGCTGGATACAAAGTTAGGAATAAAACATTCCTTATCTAAAGATTTAGACAGTAAATTGTGTGATTTTTTGCATTTAAAATATTGTACTGTAGTGTTTTATGGAATTATGAGTGGAGGTAAAGTGTAGGGGTAAAAAAAGAACCTCCGTTTAAAAATACTTAAACGGAGGTTCTTTTTTGACTTGCTAGTCCCAAATTTGAGGTCTTTCAATTCCGATAGTTCTTAGATAGGAAAGCATTTGCCCTGTATGAACTGCTTCGTGATAGGCAATTCGTTGCAAATAATCACCCAGTTTTCTACGCTGTCCTTTTTCGGAACGGATGATTTCTATTGTAGAGAAGTCGTTATCATCAAATTTTTTTATAGTGTCTAAAAATTCAACTCTAAACGGTTCAGCAAAATCAAGTTCGGCTTGCAAGTCAGTATAAGGTCTATTTTCCCAAGGCGAAACATAGTCGCCTAAATTCCCTCTTTTGTTTACAATCATATGAAATAAATGTTCGCCTTCTAAAACGTGTCTAACCATTTCAAGACAATTCATAGCAGTATTATCAGGTTTCCAAAAATAATTTTCGGGAGTAATACCGTTCCAAAGTTTGATACTTCTCCTTCTGATTTCTTCAAAGTTTAGTATAATGATTTCATTTTGTGTCATGTTCCAATATTATTTAAAATTTAAAATCTGCGTCCAAAATCAATACTTGACACGCAGATTTCATAGGTTTAAGAATGCTATTTTTAATAAGTTTTACAACCCAATAGATTCTTTTATCAATTGAAGATTCTCATCGCTGAAATTGATTTTTAATGCTTCTTGATGCCCTTTGTCAGACATTTTAGTCCACGTTTTCTGGATGATGTTTTTCATTTTTTCACGATCATGTTTATGAACAAAAGGATCTAGATAATATTCTAGGAAAACCAAACAGATAACATCTTCCAAGAGTTGGGTTTCTTCGTCTTTTTTGAGTAATTTTTTTTCAATCAAAAATGAAACCCTAGCAATAAATGTTTCCTCGTATCCAGCTTTCTCTAATATTTCGGCAGTTTTTTTGGCATGAAACTTTTTTAAATCTTCTCTCCATTTTAGATAGCCTACACGATCCATTGGGTAGGATTCTCTTGCAATTTTCCATCGGCAAATGTGTTGCGCTTTGGCAGCTATCTGAACGGCTTCAGAAGCATTTGGGTTGTAATCCATAAGTCTTTCATACATTCTGTCAGAATATAATAGTTCTTTAGGATAGGTTACTTCTTGGTATATTTCGCTGTTTGGATCGGCTTCGTTTTCGGCATCAATCCAGGCACTGGCATTTAGAAATGGTATTGTTTTCATTTGTGAGAGTATAGATTTGTCTGTAGTAACTAGTATTTTTTATAAGTTTCGCTTGTTGTAAACATCTGCAGCGGTAATCACATAACCTTTATATGTTCGTTTGATTGTATGGGTATGCTTATTTCAAAGATACATACATTATTCTAAAAACCAACGGCTACTTTATTTCGTTCTGTATCTATTAGAATAGGTTTTCTGTAAAAAAATGTATTGCAAAAAATCGATTTTTAACTTAGTTGGATAACAGTTTTTGAACCCTGTATCAGGATTGTTGCAATTGAATTTACAAATTTATAAGTAATTTTTTCTTTTTTATGACAGTAATATTCATGCTGTGTAATTAGTTGATAATTCGTATATTAGCTATTATTTGAATGTTGATATATATTAAAACTGAAAAGGTGATATAGTTTTTATCTATTGAAAAAATAATTTCGATAGAGTTGAATTGAATAAATTCGTAACTAAGTTTTTAAAAATCATTACATTATGGAAAATAACAAAAATCAGAACACATCGGCAGGTAACGGTGAAAGCAAATGCCCATTTTCAGGAGGTAGTCCAAAACAAAGTGTAGGATCAGGCACAAGAAATATTGATTGGTGGCCTAATCAATTAAAATTAAATGTACTCCGTCAGCACTCATCATTGTCTGATCCAATGGGAGAGGAGTTCAACTATGCAGAGGCTTTTAAGAGCCTTGATCTGGATGCCTTGAAGAAAGACATTTTTGATTTAATGATCACTTCTCAAGATTGGTGGCCAGCGGACTACGGTCATTATGGACCATTATTTATCCGAATGGCGTGGCACAGTGCAGGTACGTACCGTATTGCTGATGGTCGTGGTGGAGCAGGCGCGGGTACACAACGATTTGCACCACTAAACAGTTGGCCTGATAATGTGAATCTTGACAAGGCACGTTTGTTATTATGGCCAATCAAACAAAAATATGGAAAGAAAATTTCATGGGCAGACTTGATGATTCTTGCCGGTAACTGTGCTCTGGAATCAATGGGCTTTAAAACTTTTGGTTTTGCAGGAGGACGTGAAGATGTTTGGGAACCAAATGAAGATATCTATTGGGGATCTGAAGGTAAATGGTTGGATGATAAACGTTATACAGGTGACCGTGAATTAGAAAATCCTCTGGCAGCAGTTCAGATGGGATTGATTTATGTAAATCCTGAAGGACCAAATGGTAACCCTGATCCGATTGCTGCAGCTATTGATATTCGTGAGACTTTTGCCCGTATGGCTATGAATGATGAGGAAACTGTAGCACTTATTGCTGGTGGACACACATTCGGTAAAACCCATGGTGCTGCCGATCCCAACGAATATGTTGGTGTAGAACCAGCTGCAGCAGGAATTGAGGAACAAGGTCTTGGTTGGAAAAATACATTTGGTACAGGAAATGGAGAACACACAATCAGTAGTGGTCTCGAAGGAGCTTGGACCAAGACTCCAACTAAATGGAGTAACAATTTCTTCGAAAACCTGTTTGGGTTTGAATGGGAGTTATACAAAGGGCCAGCCGGTGCACATCAGTGGAGACCAAAAAATGGTGCTGGAGAAGGTATGATGCCAGACGCACATAATCCTTCAAAAAGTCATGCTCCATTTATGCTGACTACTGACCTTTCTTTGCGAATGGATCCTATTTATGAGCCTATTTCAAGACGTTTCTATGAGCATCCGGAAGAGTTAGCAGATGCATTTGCTCGCGCATGGTTCAAGTTAACACACCGTGATATGGGACCAATTGCACGTTATCTAGGGCCAGAGGTGCCTAAGGAAGCGCTAATCTGGCAAGATCCTATTCCAGCTATAACACATAAACAAATTGATGCGAATGATATTGCTGCATTAAAATCTAAAATATTAGCTTCAGGACTATCAGTTTCTCAATTGGTGTCTACAGCTTGGGCTTCAGCATCTACGTTCCGTGGTTCTGATAAACGCGGTGGTGCCAATGGTGCACGCATCCGCCTAGCTCCACAAAAAGATTGGAAAGTTAACAATCCAGCTCAATTGTCTACTGTTCTAGCGACTCTTGAAGGAATACAGAAAGAGTTTAATAGTGCCCAATCTAACGGAAAACAAGTATCACTAGCTGACTTAATTGTACTGGCTGGAGGTGTAGGAGTTGAAAAAGCAGCGCAGAATGCAGGTCATTCTGTAACAGTTCCTTTTAGTCCGGGAAGAGGCGATGCATCAGACGCACAAACAGATGTTGCATCTTTTGCGGTACTAGAACCAGAAGCTGATGGATTCCGTAATTATATGAAAACCCAATATACTATTTCAGCAGAGGAAATGTTGGTTGACAAGGCTCAACTGTTAACACTAACTGTACCAGAAATGACTGCACTTGTTGGAGGTATGCGTGTTCTTAATGCTAACTTCAATCAGTCTAAGTATGGAGTATTTACCAACAAACCAGAGACATTGACTAATGATTTCTTCGTGAATTTACTGGATTTTAATACTACTTGGAAAACATCTGCAGATTCTCAAGAGGTGTTTGAGGGACGTGATCGTAAGACTGGATTGCTTAAATGGACAGGAACCCGTGTTGATCTTATCTTTGGTTCAAACTCAGAGCTTAGAGCAATTGCTGAGGTTTACGGATGTGGGGATTCACAAGAAAAGTTCGTAAATGATTTTGTCGCAGCTTGGACTAAGGTAATGAACCTGGATCGTTTTGATCTAGCCTAATTAGAGTCTGTATTGTATAATATTAAAAAGGTGGTCTTGAAACGGACCACCTTTTTTTATTTAAGCCTAACTTGGAATTTTTTCGATTAAAATAGCCGCTTCAGTTTGGTCAAAATATGTACAGGTCATTTCTATAATATTGACACTCCATTTTGCAATACCACATTGTGCAGCATGATTGCAAAAAGTGAGGTAATCTGTTTGACCATCTTGGTGCATAACCAAATATTCGATGAATCGTTCTTTGTTAGCCGATGGAGCAATTGTTATGCTTTTGTAAGATTCAGTAGCTGCCGCTCTAAAATCATCAGCGCCAAAATATTCTACATGACCATCATTAACAAAAGTGTCGTAGCCTTTTACGCCTAATGCAATTAAATCTTGAATGTATGCAGGGAAGTCGGCACCGGATTTAACTTTCGAATGCGCTTCTTTTATTTGAGCAATTGTGAACATAATTGGGTATGATTTTGATTAATTTATAGTGTGATAAAATCTTCAGTTTTAGGAAAAGCACTTAGCGCATCAATAATAATTTGAGGGGTAGGAGAGGCTAGTTTGCGGAGTTTGGTATCCATCCAGGCACCCTCTACAGTAATAACGGCACATAATACATCTTCTCTGTAAAACTCATGAACAATAGACCAGCGTGAAGCATCGTCTTTCATTTTTGCCATTTTGGTTTGCATGATAATAACGTCAGAGAGATTGATTTCTTTTCTAAAAACACATTCTTCCCTAAATAATACAGGACCAAAGTGTTCTGTTTGCATGACTCTTAATGTTAGTCCCAGTTGATTTAGAATTTCAACACGATGTTGTGCACCAAAATCATAATAGGCACTGTGACGCAAGTGAAAATTGGGGTCTAAATCAGACCAACGAAAGGACAGTTGTTTGCTAAATGTAGCCATAGGGTTTTAATTTATGTTCGTTTTGTATTAGCAAAGATAGAGAGGATTTTTGCTTGGACAAAGCGAACTGAAAAAGTAATCTGTACAATGACTATTCAATAAAGAACGAATAGAAATGACCTCATTTTTTACACAGACTGCTTATGTGAAAAGTAAAACATCTATCAAACTCTTTTGAAACAGTTGAAAACTCTATGTATGTGTGGTAAAAAATAATTGTACCCAATGAGTTACTATAAATAAAGATCCTATTTAATATTTTGTAATAAAATAAATATATTTTTGTGGAATGCTATAAAGTCAACCTATAGGACTAAATCCTTCCAATTTAGGGAAATAATAGAATGTTTATGGCTGTTATATAAGCTGTATGCAATCTTTGTGAAATATTAAACTATGACAAAAAAAATTTCGACACTTATTCTTTTCATCCCTATATTAGTTTTTGGGCAAACATTTAAACGTGGAATTATTGTTCCAACTATTGACAGTTTAAAAAATTCTGAAAAATATTGTTGCGTGCTTTCGCCAGAACAAGGTTTTTCAGTTTTTGATAAACCAAATGGAAAAGTTATAGGAACACTTAAAAGAATTGGCAACATAAAAAAAGATGACCAAGTTCCATATAAAATATATCTTGTAACGGGAGATAAAAAAATAAAAGTTCATAACTATCGAGAAATTGGTTATGAATTATTTGCAATAAATTATAGTGACTCAATTCAAGGATTTGTAAAAATACTTGATACATCTAAAAGCTATTGGCTTAGTGTTTCAGAAATTAATAAGCAAGGTTTTAAGACAGTTTGTTGGCTTGACCACCTGGTCATGCAAAGCGAAAATGTATTAGGTTATTATGCTAATGATCCAGGATTAAGATTACGAAAAGAGCCGAACTCAAATAGTGAAATAATTGGATCAGTTCGAGGTGATTTATTCGAAATAAAACTTATAAATAAGGTTATAGGACAATGGTGTAAAGCAAAAATCATAAAATATAGAGAACATCCTTGTAACACAGAATTAGATGAGGAAGAAAATGTAGAATACAAAACAGAGGGCTGGTTAAAAGTTATTGATGATGATGGAGAACCTAATCTTTGGAATTATAAAGGTTGCTGATAATAAGGCTACACGCAACAAGGGTTTTGTATCAGCTCTGAACCCCACACAAATGCAATGCCTGAAAGGGCTAACACTAATTGAAAAGAAACTACCAAAGCAAAAAATAAATTATTAGTCCAAAACATGGAAAATAAAATAAGTATACCAAAACCTTGTGATAAAAATTGGAATTCAATGGCGCCAAATAAAGATGGTAGATTTTGCGATTCTTGCAATAAAACGATAATTGATTTTACAAAAATGAATAATCCAGAAATTCAGAAATATTTCGTTGAAAATTCAAGTAAAGAAAGGATTTGTGGACATTTTAAATTTAATCAGATAGAAACTGAAGAGAGTATTAGATATGATAATTTGAGAAACCGATTTAGCCAAATCAAAATAAAACCAATTAGAGCAATTGCACTGTTCGCATTGAGTTTAGTTTTTACTTTAATGAGTTGTATGGGAAAACCAGAATTAGAAGGCGAACCGGCAGTAACGAGCAATGATACTATAAGTGAAAATGAAATTAATAACAATATAGAAAATGGAGAAAAGCAGAACGATTCTATAAAAAAAGAAATTATTCAGATAGAGAATAAAAAATAGCATTCTGCAGTGCGAAGCAGGTGGAACGTTATATATCATTAAAGTAAAATATATGAAGAACTTTATAACTTTTCTAATCCTATTGATTCTATTTGGGTGTAACACAAAAACACATAGAGAATATATTCTTGATGAAAAAGATTTAGTGCCAGAAGGAATTGCCTATTCTAAAACTAAAGATGTCTTTTATCTGACTAGTATAGCTAAATCCAAAATAGTTGAAATAGATAGAAAAACTGGAAAGCAAATAGACTTTATTAAAGAACATGAATTTGGATATAGCCCAGGAGTTGGTGTTTATGTGGATGACGAACGGAATCTTCTTCACGCAATTGGAGGTTACTATATGTTAAAAGATTCTCTTACTTCTTTATTTACTTTTGATCTCAATACTAAAAAACTATTAAAAAGATACGATTTAGCAGGAGAGCATTTTCTGAATGATATGGTAAAAGATAAGAAAGGAAATATTTATCTAACAGACACAAAAGGATCAGCCCTATTTGTACTAAAACATGGTAATAATTTTTTGGAATTATTTTACAAGTCACCAGAAATTGAATCTCCAAACGGAATCGCGATATCCGATGATAATACTAAGTTATATATTGCGTCTGGTACAAAAGGTGTCAGAATATTAAATATTTCGACTAAAAAAATCTTAAATCAAAAGGATAAATTATTAGAAATGTCTCAAGGAATAGATGGATTAGAGTTTTATAAAAATCATTTATATGCAATCCAAAATGGGGTAGGGGCTAATACTGATAATTTCAGAAAGTTGATACTTAATCATGCACAAGATCAGATTATAGATGTTAAAGTTATAGATAGTCATACTCCAAGGCTGAATGTTCCATTAACGTTTTGTTTAGCAGAAGATAAAGCTATTGTTATCGGTAACTCTAACCTACAATACTTGAATCAAGAAAATCTTAAGTTTACTGATGCTGATACTATTCTAAAAACAAAGCTATTAGAATATACAATTGAGTAAATAAAAACGGAAATTAAAAGTGTATAAAATAATAACTGAATTAGTTTTAGGATAATTACGAGTCTATATTTGAAAAAAATAGTTTAAAAAAATGAAAAAGCTTTTATTCTTATTAATCTTTTGTCTGACAACAACTATTACAATCGGGCAAAGTGTCGTTTATGATACTATTCAATATGCAAAAAAATACCATCAAAAACGATTGACCCTTTTTAAAAGCGAGCCTATCGTTAAAGGGAAAACTATTTTTTTAGGAGATAGCAATACGGAATTTGCTGATTGGCAAAAGCTTCTAAATGATGCAACGGTAATAAATAGGGGTATTGCAGGCGACAATACTTTTGGTGTTTTAGCCCGTTTAGACGATGTTATAAATAGGGAACCAGAGAAGCTTTTTATTAAAATTGGAATAAATGATATTTCCCAAAACATTCCTACTGATATTATAGTCAAAAATATTACGGCCATTATACAAAAGGTGAAGGTAAAATCACCTTCGACAAAAATTTACGTCCACAGTATTTTACCCACAAATGACAATGTGAAAAATGAATACCCTGCTGCTTACAATAAAAACAATATAGTAAGCTCGGTTAATAGTCAGATCCAAAAACTGTCAGCAAAATATAATGTTACCTATGTAGACATCAATAAGATATTTAGTGATAAATATGGTAAGTTAGATTTAAAATATGCTACTCCAGATGGGCTTCATCTAAACGAGCTTGGATACAAGACTTGGGTTGAATTTCTGAGAAAAAATAAATACCTGTAATCTGGCAAAGAAGGTTTTTACGAAGAAATGATTCCTTAGCAAGACTAATATTGTATTAGTTCAGAGCCATTTTATTATACTTATTGCGGTATTCTATTGGGTTTAGTCCTGTAATCTTTTTGAAGATGGTACGAAACGCTTTGGTATCAGTATAACCTACATCATACATCACCTCGTTAATGTTTTTACGGCTGGTTTCAAAACTCTTTTTGGCGAATTCAATTTTTACTCTATTAATGTATTCCAAAACAGAATTGTTGGTGGCTATTTTAAATCGTCTTTCAAAACTCCTTCTGCCTAATAACACTAGTTCAGCCAATTCATCAATTGTAATTTTCTCCTGAATATTATCTTCAATAAATTCCTGAGCTTGTTTGACAGCGGCATCGTTATGGTTTTTTTGCCCCTGAAACATTGCAAATGTAGCTTGGCTTTCTCTATCAATATCAATGGCGAAATATTTAGAAGCTAATATGGCAGTTTGCCTATCTGTATATTTCTCTACTAGATGCAATAACAAATTCCAGTATGAATTTGCTCCTCCGCTGGAATAAATACGATGCTCCTCAGTAATTATACTTCCGTCTATGACTTCTACATCGGGAAACATTTCACGAAACTCATTTTGAAAACCCCAATGCGTAGAACATTTTTTGCCATTCAATAAACCAGTAGAAGCCAGGAGAAATGCACCAACACATAATGAAGCTACTTCGGCACCTTTGTTGTACTGTTCGTTTATCCAAGGTAACAGTTTTTGATTTTGGTCTATTGCATTCTTCATATCACCAAACAAAGCAGGTATTACAATTAAATCGGTTGATGTAATATCTTTTAAAAGTTGGGATGTATTAACTGAATATAAACCGTCATTTAGTTTCACTTCTTTCTTTAAGCCTACTAACTGCACATCAAACAATGGTTTTTTGCCAGATACAGCCATAAACTGGTTTACTGCCGAGAATAAATACTGCGGATCAGCAATGGCTTGTAAAACCGAACTTTCAGGAACGAGGATGCTTACTTTTTTCATAATGGCTTGAATTTCTATACAAATTCAAAGATAAATAGAGTTTGTCGTAAATCACTCTTTTGTTGTCGTTTTTATACATTCTTTCTTACCAATTTCTGCTCCATCTTTGTAATATCAAATAACAATTAAAAATTTAAACAAATGGCAACAAAAATTTTTATCAATCTGCCGGTAGCAGATTTAGAAAAAGCAAAGTCTTTTTACACAGCAATTGGATTTACAAACAATCCACAATTTACAGACGAAACAGCAGCCTGTATGGTTCTGACCGAAGAAATCTTTGTGATGCTATTAGAGCATTCCAAGTTTAAAGGGTTTACCCAAAGAGAAATCGGTAATACTTTCGAAACTGCTTCAGTAATCAACTGTTTATCGGTAGACAGTATTCAAGAAATGAATACAATGGTCGATAAAGCTCTAAATGCTGGAGCGAAAGAATCAGCAGAAGCAAAAGATTACGGCTTCATGCAACAAAGAAGCTTTGAAGATTTAGACGGACATCTTTGGGAAGTTCTATACATGGACATGGCTAAATTTCCACAAAAATAACACCATAACGATGGCACAGCTCAATTCTTATTTAACATTCAACGGTAACTGTCGGGAAGCTATGACATTTTACAAAGCATGTCTGGGTGGCGAACTCGAATTGCAAACTATAGCCGATTCGCCACTGGCTAAAGACCTGCCACAGAAAATGAAAAAATGCATTTTACATGCTACGCTTAAAAGTGACAGTATTGTAATTATGGGATCGGATATGGCACCGGAAAACCTAATAAATGGCAATACCGTTTCTATGATGCTGACTTTTAACAGTGAAGAAGAAATAAGAAAAGCATATACAGACTTATCCGTAGATGGCAATGCTACGCATCCTTTAGAAGTGACCTTTTTTGGAGCTTTATTTGGAAATCTTACGGATAAGTTTGGCCATCAATGGATGTTCTATTACTCCTTAAAAAATAACTAACCTATTAAAATAACTATCATGAAAAAAGATAAAATAATATTCTGGACCACAACAATCATCATTTTTATTATGGAAGGAATTATTCCTGCCTTGACCTCACAAACAGAACTTGCCAAACAAGGCATTAGCCACATGCAATATCCAGTTTACTTTGGTAACGCATTAGTAGTATTTAAAGTGATTGGTGCGCTAACAGTAATCATTCCGCAAGCACCAAAATTTGCAAAAGAATGGGCATACACCGGTTTTGGCTTTGTATTTATATTTGCCAGTATCAGTCATTTTTCAGTAGACGGATTCGGATTTCAAGGGATATTACCATTGATTTTCTTCGGAATATTAACGGTTTCCTATAAATTGTATCACAAACTAAACTCATAACATTATGTCATTTCAAGCATATATAAACAATATTAAAGCAAAGACAGGAAATACACCTGAAGACTTTAAAATACTGGCAGAAAAGAAAGGATTTCTGAAAGACGGACAAATTATTGAAACTGTAAAAGCAACACAGGTAACCAATTGGCTCAAAGAAGAATTTGATTTAGGACACGGACACGCAATGGCGATTTATGCAGCACTCAAAGGCAAAACGGAATAAACGAAAGATTAAGGCAAAACAACAACTCATAAAAGGACTTTAGAAAAAAACTAAAGTCCTTTTATGTATTTGGCTTAGTACTAAAACAAGCTGATTCTAGCTGTAACTTTAACTATTTGACAAAAACATTAATTGTCAGGAATTACAATAGAAGTATAGAAACATGAAAGTTTCCAACCCAATGATTCATAAAGCAATTTACCTTCTTCTGTTGCAACTAGAAAATTTTGATGAATCCCTTTTGCTAAAGCTATTTTTTCAAGTTCTTTCATTAAAACTGTAGCAAGACCTTTTCTTTTATGATTAACATCCGTAGAAATTCTATCATAAATGGCTAAATCATCTACTAGAACGACTCTCCCAATGGCAGCCATATCACCATTATTTGCAATTATTTTTATGACGTAAGTTGAATCGTATTGTTCAAATTCTATTTTATATTGATCATTTAGATTCACTTTTTCCCCTATCATCCGTTGGGAATTAGTCATCATATAACCTTGAGGTTGAATCACCCATCTTTGTGGTAATAAATTTTTGAGTGTATCTGGAGTGGCACAAACTTTTAGAAATACCCAAGGTTCAGTAATTGAATTTGCTAGTTCTATAAAATCATCACTAGGATTTGGAAAAACATAACGAATCTTTTGTTTTTCATAGCCAACATCAACTTTAAAACCTGATTTAAACTTCGTGGGTAAAGGCAATTCACGGGATAATGACCAACCTTTAAGCCATCTTTCGATAGTATCTTTTGAAATATTTTTTAGCATTCAAAATGAAATAAAAGTTACATGCAAAAATAAATAAACTATAGCTAAGAGACACTAAAGCTCAAGGCCATTTTTGTAGTACGTTTCTACTGTCAGCATTTTTTTATATCTTTCCTCATCAAAAAAAGAGTAGGTTTTTTGTTCTATAAATTGTCCCACAGCAGGAGATTGAGAGTCATTGTTAGGTAATATTTAGGAAGAAAAAAAACAATGCTAATAATTAATAAATAGTTTAAAACAAGTGATCCAAAACGAAATTGATTTAGTAAACATCTTAAATTTTAAAGACCAAATGGTAGAAATACCAAGCGGTAAAATTGAAATGAGAGATGATAGAATAAAACAGAAATGGACTGTTGAAATAGAAGCATTTTTGCTTGCTAAATTTCCAGTTACACAAGAATTGTATTTTGACGTTACAAAAGAAGAACCTAGTACCTTTAAAGGTAATACACTTCCAGTTGAAACCATTACATGGAAAGAGGCTGTTAGTTTTTGTAATGCTTTATCTATTCAGTCTGGGCTAAATCCTTGTTATTTTATACACGAAGAAAACGAAGAAATTACATTTGATATAAAATCGAACGGATTCCGTTTGCCCACAGAAGCAGAGTGGGAATATGCTTGTAAAGCAGGAACAAAGGAAATTAGATATGGAGAATTGAATAAAATCAGTTGGTACAAAGAGAACTCGGAAAAGAGAACACATGCGGTTGGACAAAAAGAGCCAAATGCTTGGGGACTTTATGATATGCTAGGTAACGTATGGGAATGGTGTTCGGATATATATGATGAAGCGGTTTATGGCTCCTATAGAATTTTTCGAGGTGGCGGTTGGTTTGACGAAGAGCGGGGCGTAATGGCAACTAACCGAAGAAGAAGTCATCCATTAAAATTCAAAATTGATGACCTTGGATTTAGAATTGCAAGAAACCTGATCGAAAAATAGTAAAACCACCAATATCTTGGATAATGAAAATTGAGAATTTAAAACCATATAGCGGAGAACATTGCGAAACGACAGCGACAGGAACGTTGTTGAGGCAACTTGATATCGATCTTTCAGAACCCATGCTTTTTGGTTTGGGAGAAGGACTTGGATTTATCTTTTGGAATATGAAAACAATGGATTTTCCTTTTATTGGCGGACGGGTTAAGCCTGATCTTTTAACTGAAAACATTGCTAAAAATTTAAATCTTGAATTGACAGTAAAGGAAACAGCCTCAACCCCAAAAGCGTGGGACAATGTAAAAGAACTCATAGATAAAGGACAAGTAGTCGGATTAAAACTAGATTGTTTTTATTTAGAATATTTTTCAAAACCATTTCATTTTGCAGGGCATTATGCTGCGCTTTATGGTTATGACAACGAAAATGCTTTTTTGGTTGATACAAAGCAACAAGGCGGACAAGTGCAAACATCTTTGAAGAGTTTAGCATTGGCAAGAGCCGAAAAAGGGCCAATGTCATCTAAAAATCTGTATTACACATTGCATACAACTAATAAAAGTTTTGACTTAAAAACGGCAATTGTAACAGCAATTAGGAATAATGCAACAGAATACATAAATCCGCCAATTACTAATATTGGCTACAAAGGAATTCTAAAAACAAGCACAGAAATAATCAAATGGTTTAAAACAAGTAAAAACATTGAGCATGAGTTCGGAACTAGTGCAATGCTTATGGAAAAGGCAGGAACAGGTGGAGCATTATTTAGAAACTTGTACAGAGATTTTCTAAAAGAAAGCTACGAATTATTAAAACTCGAAAAGCTTAAAACAGCACATGAAGCATTTGTAGAAATTGCAGCGCTTTGGACTTCGGTTTCAGGACTATTTGATAAAGTAAGCCAAACCAAAGACATTAAATACATTCAGCAAGCATCGGATACTTTAAAAATAATATCTGAAAAAGAAAAAAAGACAATGGAATTATTGTCCACAATATAATGCATACTTAGACAAATTTAGACAATAGCCTTTAAATTCATACTTGGTATTAAGCTTGGTTTAATAGTCATAATCCAAAAGATAAATCTTAACTTAGTTCTTTAAATAACTTGTAAAAGAGTAGTTTATGAATATTTGTTGTAGTTGAAACTCAGATTTTAATTCATAGAAATGAAATAAACATTAACCAAAACCTTTGACAAATGAATGCAGAAGAACTGAAAAGCATACAAAACCCGATTAAAGAAAAATATCGGGAACAACCTGAAGCAGCAATAATAACACTTAAGGCACAGGGTAAAGTTGGAGAAGGAATTTCCTGTAAGGTCGAGACAGGTAGGGCAATTACAGAGGCAGGACTTCATCCGGCAACAGGAGGAAACGGTACACTTCTTTGTTCTGGGGATATGCTTCTTGAGGCATTGGTTGCTTGTGCAGGGGTAACACTTAGTGCAGTATCTACAGCGATTGGCATTGAAATTAAAGATGCTATTGTAAAAGCAGAAGGTGATTTAGATTTCCGAGGAACTTTAGGAGTTTCAAAAGAGGCAGTTGTGGGATTTAAAGCTATTCGTCTTTCGTTTATTTTAGATTGCGATGCAACTGATGAGCAAATACAAACACTTGCCAAACTAACCGAAAGATATTGTGTGGTTTACCAAACATTGGTAAAAGGAGTTCAAGTAGAAACCTCGTTCAATAGACAATAATGATATAAGAAAATAATTTAAAACAAAAAGAGAGGTTTTTTTATCCTCTCTTTTTGCTATTATTACTATGATATGCTGTATAATTTTTTACAATTAAACAGTTTCGGCTACAATTTCTGGATCAAATTCCATATGGTCATATGTTTCTGTTGCCTGGTCAGTAGCAGGTTTAGAAGCTTTTAGGGCATTGAATTTTTCTAATTGTTCAGTTTCACCTTCTTCACCACTAAAATAAGGAAAAACATCCATAATCGGAGATTCTGAAATTGCAGGTATGGTATATTCACCCATAGTGTTTTTCATTACTATAATTGTGTTGTCATAAGCTTCTCTTACATCATTGGCTTGTACTAACATGTACATATTGGACTTACGCTCTTTACCACTTTCTTCGTCATAAGCCAATAAAGAAACTTTAGATTTAAACCAACGGTCAGCATTTTCGAAAGGATGTATTTCTGCGTAATTAGCCACTTTTATATTTGTGATTTTAAACTCTTCACTGATATAGGCAGACATTTCTTCATTAATTCTACTTTCGGCTTCGGTATAAGATAAAGCATCTACCAAATAAGGTTCTGTTGTAACCTTTTGTCCACCAGTTTCGTCTGTCTTTCTATATTTTACTTTGCATTCGTACCAAATTGTGCTCATCTATTTTTTTTTTTAAGGATGCCAAAGATAGATTTTAAAGGAAAAAGAAATGTACCATTCATAAAATAGATATTCACAATTTAGGAAGAGTGTTTAGAGTGCTTTTTTCGGATTGTTATGCTCTTGCGATATTCAGTTTGGTTTCAGGTAAATGAGTTAAATATGATCCGATTTCTTATAATAGAATGACAATTTAATGTAGTTTAAATCCATTATATTTACTTTTTGAAGAATTAAAAAATGATTGATTATGGCAATAGAAAATAAAAAGGAGTTATCATCAGAACAAAGTTCAGTACTACTTAAAACATTAAAAAATCGTTTTGAGAAAAATAAGAACCGTCACAAAGACCTTGAATGGGATAATGTGCAAGCAAAATTAGAAGTTAATTCAGGTAATAATGAAAAATTGTGGTCGCTCAATGAAATGGAAAAAACTGGGGGAGAACCTGATGTTGTTGGCTATGATGAAAAGACAGATGAATATCTTTTTTATGATTGCTCAGCCGAAAGCCCTAAAGGACGTAGAAGTCTTTGCTATGACCGTGAAGCATTAGATTCAAGAAAAGAGCATAAACCCGAAAATAGTGCTATAGATATGGCTGCAAGCATGGGTATTGAACTTTTAACCGAAGAACAATATCGGGAGTTACAACAACTAGGTAATTTCGACATGAAAACATCGAACTGGGTGAAAACCCCTTCGGAGATTAGAAAACTTGGAGGAGCTATCTTTGTTGATTTTCGATACAACAATGTTTTTGTGTATCACAATGGTGCCTCATCTTATTATGCCGTTAGAGGATTTCGTGGAGTGTTGAGGGTTTAAATCTAGCAAGGACAATTGCATTAATAAAAAAAGCAAAATCGATTAGATTTTGCTTTTTTTAAGGGATTTATAACTCATTAGTATAACATTTGCACCAATGGTGTTACTGCAGAAGCCGATTTTGGCAATAAAGAAGTAAGAGCTGTAAATTGGGTTGGGCTAATTATTTTTTTCATTTTGGTAGTAAAGGATTCTCTGTTTGTAGCCATTTTTGAATTATAAGCTGCTTTATCTGTTGCCATAGTTGGCAAAAGGTTTTTCTTTTTATTTAATGTTTCATTTACTAATGAATTAACAGCTGGTTTTTGAGCTTCGGTTAATTTTAATTTAGGAGATAATAGTCCCATTATTTGGTTTGAAATACTCGCTACATCAAATGAAGTTGCTGAGGCAGCAGCTGCTGTTTTGTTTACAGCGTTAGTTGCTTTTGTAATATCTCCCATGCTTTGAGCATTGGCAAATGAAATGGTTCCCAAGAGAACTGCTGTGATAAATAGATTTTTTTTCATAGTTGTTTGTTTTAATGTGTTGTTTTATAGAAAGTTAAATATACGAAAAAATGTAAGTTTTTCGCGATTTTATTTTTTTTATGATGATTATGTGATTGGTATAGAGTGGAGTACGGGCTTGTTTTGAGTTTTATTGTAATTATTATTAAAGAAAGAGATTGCAAGAAAATAGTAAGATGCTGAATTTGACTTTGAATTAAACTGAACAGCAACGCATTAGGGGTTAAAAAAGTTGTAAGTATTTTGTGTTTAATAGCATAATTAACAAGTAATATTTTCTATATTTGAAACCTGTAATTTTTAGATAATAATTAAAAAGCTAATAAATGAAAAAAATTGTTTTTGCAGTATTGTTCGTAACCTCAGTTATGGCTGCACAAGATATGAAAGTTGTAAAAGGAGATTTTGGATTCTTAAAGGATCAGAAAGAAGTTAATATTGTATTCGATTATTCGAAAATGACTCTTTTGAAAGAGAAATATCCTGAAAAAGAATACGTTGCTAACAGAACCAAAGAGTTAAATGAAAAGATGAAATCATCAGGTGATGTATGGAAAAAGAAATGGGATACAAGTAAGGAGCAAATTTGGAATCCAAAATTTTTAGAATTAATGAATGTTGTTTATTCTAAAGATAATAAAGATGTAAATTTTCAAGAAGGATTGGCTGCTGCAAAATACACTTTAATTGTAGATGCAATATGGGTTTATCCGGGATGGGATGCTGGAATAATGAAGCAGGCTGCGAAAGTAACGACGCAATTAAAATTTGTTGAAACTAAAAATAAAGCAAATGTTCTGTTGGAAATTTCGAGCGAAAATGCACCAGGAGATCAGTGGGGAAGTAATTTTAGCAATGAATCCAGAATAGGTGAGGGCTTTGCAAAGACTGCAAAATCTTTGGCAAAAATGCTCTTGAAAAAGGCTTACTAAATAATTTTAAAACAAAAAAAATCCTAGTTTAACTAGGATTTTTTTGTTTGCTCACTTTCCATTTCTAGTAAGCGAGCCATATTTTTGATAAGATTGTCGTGCTTTTTCACAAATGGATTTTCGTCATCCCAAACATAACCAGCGAGTACCGCGCATATTTTTCTTTTTACATCTGGATTTTCAGGTTGGTGAAAAAACAAGGTTTGTAGGTTTCCTGTATACCATTCTTTTACGTAAGTGGTAAAAACCGCAATTCCCTTTTTCATATAGGCAGTAAATTCAGTTTCCCAGTCTACAGGTATGCCTTGGGATTCTTTTAGGTACAATTTGGCAGCAAGAATACCGGATTCGGTAGCAAATGCAACTCCAGATGAAAATACAGGATCCAAAAACTCAGAACTGTTTCCGGTAAGAGCAAAGCCGTCTCCGTACATTTTTTTGACAGATCGAGAATAGTTTTCTAATTTGATAGGTTCGAATATAAAATCGACTCCGGCAAATCGTTTGATATAGTATTCAGAAAGCTGAATGGCATTTTTCAATGCTTCGGCGTTGTCTTTATTGGTAGAAAGGGAATTGATAAAATCCGTAGGCCCTACAACGCCAAGACTTGTGTTTCCGTTAGAAAAAGGGATAACCCATAACCAAACTTCGGTTTCAAGAATGTCAAACGAAATCATAGTTCCTTCCTCGCCTTGAGGACGGTTAATATCTACAACATGGGTAAAAATAGACGAATGAGGATCAAGTTTAGAAGGGGTATCTAAATCTAAAAGTCGAGGTAAAACCCTTCCGTAGCCACTAGAATCAATGATGAACTTGGCGTGAATTTCTTTTAGATTTCCATTTTTGTCTTTTACAACAGTTCTCGAATTTTTTCCTTCGAAAGTAACAGAAATCACTTCGGATTCAAATTCTAAATCAATTCCTTTTCGGATCACTTCTTGAGCCATGGTGTTGTCAAAATCGGCTCTAGGCACTTGCCAAGTCCAATCCCAACCTTCGGAAAATTTATTGTTAAAATTAAAAACACAAATTTCTTCTCCTCTTATAAATCGGGCTCCTAATTTTTTTTCAAAATTCATGGCATCCAAACAGTCAAATAATTCTGCTTCTGCAAAATGATCCATGACTCTTGGAATAAGGCTTTCGCCAACCACTATTCGAGGAAATTTTGTTTTTTCTACAACCTTAATCTTGACTCCTTTTTTATAAAGATAGGAAGCAGATACACATCCGGATGGACCAGCTCCTATGATTAAAACATCTACGAATTCTTGCAACATTTTGTGTCTTTGTATTTAAATTTAAACTTCAACACTAATTTTTAATTCAGCATAAAAGAGATATTCTTTATATGTGGTTTTAAAAAAAAGCTATTTTTAAAGTAGTTTTGCTTCAATGTTAATTTTTGTAAAGTTAATTAAACAAACGCATTTTACAGAGGTTTGTTTGTAAGTATTTGCTTTTTATGTAGTTATATTTTAAAAACTAATGCTTTTAAAAAACATTTTGAGTTTTCTTTTATCGTTGAGATTACACTACATTTGCACACATCAAATTAACCACAATAAATTCTAATTAAAAATTATTTGATATTTTTTTTAGTTAAAATAATAGAACAACCATAATGAGTACAATAAACAAGTATTTAAGTTTAGAAGAATTTGAAACCGTAATTTTTGGTAATACTAAATTAGAGATTAGCCCTCTTGTCTTAGATAGGGTTAACGAAAGTTTTGCTTTCCTAAAAGAATTTTCTGAAAATAAAATTATATATGGTGTTAATACTGGTTTTGGACCAATGGCTCAATACCGTATTAAGGATGAAGATCGTTTGCAATTGCAATACAATCTGATCCGTAGTCATGCTTCCGGTACCGGAAAACCATTGAATGCTATTTGTGTAAAAGCTGCTATTTTGGCAAGATTGAATACTTTATCTTTAGGGAACTCAGGTGTTCATCCTTCTTTAATTGAGTTAATGAAGGAATTAATAAACAGAGATATTACTCCTTTGATTTTTGAACACGGTGGAGTGGGTGCAAGTGGAGATTTAGTGCAATTGGCTCATTTGGCTTTGGTTCTTATTGGTGAAGGAGAAGTTTTTTATAAAGGAGAAAGAAGACCTACCCAAGAGGTTTTTGAAATAGAAAAATTAGAGCCAATTAAAGTTGAAATTAGAGAAGGTTTGGCTTTAATGAACGGAACTTCTGTAATGACAGGAATTGGGGTTGTCAATGTGCATAATGCACAGAAATTACTAGATTGGTCGCTTAAATTTTCTTGTGCGATTAATGAGGTTGTTCAAGCCTATGATGACCATTTTTCTGAAGAATTAAACAATACAAAATTACATAAAGGGCAACGTGAAGTAGCCCAAAGAATGAGACAAAACCTAGCGGACAGTACTTTGATCAGAAAAAGAGAAGATCATCTTTATTCTGGAGAAAACACCGAAGAGGTTTTTAAAGAAAAAGTTCAAGAATATTACTCACTAAGATGCGTTCCGCAAATATTGGGTCCAGTACTGGAAACGATAAACAATGTGGCATCTATTCTGGAAGAAGAATTTAACTCGGCAAATGATAATCCGATTATAGATGTAAAAAATCAACATGTATATCACGGAGGTAATTTCCACGGGGATTATATTTCTTTGGAAATGGATAAGTTGAAAATTGTAATTACAAAACTAACGATGCTTGCAGAACGTCAGCTGAATTATTTATTGAATTCAAAAATTAACGAAATTCTGCCTCCATTTGTGAATTTAGGAACCTTGGGATTCAATTTTGGAATGCAAGGAGTACAGTTTACCGCTACTTCGACTACAGCAGAAAATCAAATGTTGTCTAATCCTATGTATGTTCATAGTATTCCAAACAATAATGACAATCAGGATATAGTGAGTATGGGAACCAATGCAGCAGTAGTTACCTCAAAAGTTATTGAGAATTCATTCGAGGTTTTGGCTATAGAATTGATCACTATTGTTCAGGCAATTGATTGTTTAGAGCAAAAAGACCAAATTTCGTCAGTAACCAGAAAAATATACGATGATATTCGTATGATTATTCCAAGATTCGAAAAAGATCAGGTAATGTATCCTTTTGTGCAAAAAGTGAAAGATTATTTGATTAATTGTTAGAAGGCAAAAGGCAAAAGGCAAAAAGTTTTAATTTAAATTCTAAAATCTAAATTCTTCAATCTAAAATATAAAGTATGAAGTGTGCATTGGTAACAGGAGGTTCGAGAGGTATTGGTAGTGCTATTTGCGAAAAATTAGCTGAAGACAGCAGCTATCATATAATGATTAATTATCATTCTAATAAAGAAGCTGCAGAGAAAACATTAGAAGAAGTAATAAAAAGAGGAGCAACTGGCGAAATAATACAGTTTGATGTTGCTAATTTTGAAGAAGTAAAAACAGTTTTGACACAATGGCAAGAGGCGAATCCTGAAGCTATTGTTGAAGCTATCGTAAATAATGCAGGAATCACAAAAGACGGATTATTCATGTGGATGAGCCATGAAGATTGGTCGAGTGTCGTGAATACCAGTTTGAGTGGTTTCTTTAATGTGACCAACTTTTTTATGCAAAAAATGTTGCGCAATAAATACGGGCGAATTGTAAATATGGTTTCTCTTTCCGGTGTAAAAGGAACTGCAGGACAAACCAATTATTCAGCAGCCAAAGGAGCTGTAGTGGCAGCAACCAAAGCTTTGGCACAAGAGGTTGCCAAAAGAAATATTACGGTAAATGCAGTAGCACCAGGATTTATAAGAACGGATATGACTAGCCAGCTTGATGAAAAAGAACTAATAAAAATGGTTCCTGTAAATCGTTTTGGCGAGGCTGAAGAAGTAGCGGATTTAGTTAGTTTCTTAGTGTCAAAGAAATCGAGTTATATTACCGGTGAGGTAATTAATATAAATGGTGGAATTTATTCATAAACAGTAGAATAAAGAAGATGAGTAAGAGAGTTGTCATAACAGGAATGGGGATTTATTCTTGTATAGGAACATCACTAGATGAGGTAAAGGATTCTTTATACCAAGGAAAATCGGGGATTAAGTTCGATCAGGAACGCAAAGATTTTGGTTTCCGTTCTGCATTAACAGGGATGGTTCCTAAGCCGGATTTAAAAAATTTACTGACCAGAAGGCAAAGAATTAGTCTCGGGGAAGAAACCGAGTATGCTTATATGGCAACTATCGAGGCATTAAAAAATGCTAATATTGATGATGCATTTTTCGAGACCAATGAGGTTGGAATCATGTATGGGAATGATAGTGTTTCTAAAGCAATTATTGAAGCAACAGACATTATTAGGGAAAAGAAAGATACGGCATTAATTGGATCAGGGGCTATTTTTAAATCCATGAATTCAACAGTTACAATGAATCTTTCGACTATTTTTAAGTTAAGAGGAATTAATTTAACAGTTAGTGCAGCTTGTGCCAGCGGATCACATTCTATTGGACTGGCTTATTTCTTGATCAAAAGCGGTTTTCAGGAAATGATCATTTGCGGAGGAGCACAAGAAATCAATAAATATGCTATGAGCAGTTTTGATGGTTTGGGTGTTTTTTCTCCTAGAGAGGATGAACCAACCAAGGCCTCAAGACCTTTTGATGCTAATCGCGATGGGCTAATTCCTAGCGGAGGTGGAGCAACTTTGATATTGGAATCATATGAATCGGCGATAAAAAGAGGAGCAACTATTTTGGCAGAAGTTGTAGGATATGGATTTTCATCCAATGGAGGACATATTTCAACTCCAAATGTTGAAGGTCCTTCTATAGCGATGCAAAGAGCATTAGACGAAGCAGGAATAAAAGCCAGTGACGTAGATTATATTAATGCTCATGCAACATCTACACCAGTTGGGGACGAGAATGAAGCAAAAGCTATTTTTCAGGTTTTCGGAGAAAGCAATCCTTATGTGAGTTCTACAAAGTCTATGACAGGGCATGAATGCTGGATGGCAGGGGCGAGCGAGGTGATTTATTCTATTTTGATGATGCAAAACGATTTTATTGCACCGAACATCAATTTAGAAACACCGGCAGAAGATGCCGCAAAATTAAATTTGGTTAAAACTACGTTAAATAAAAAAATTGATATATTTTTGTCCAATTCTTTCGGTTTCGGAGGGACAAATTCAGCGTTAATTGTAAAAAAGTATAATAAAGGGAATGAATAAAGAAGTGATTATAGAGAAAGTTATAGGATTCTTAATTGAAGAATTTGAAGTGGATGGTGATGATATTCAGCCTGATGCGATCTTGAAAGATACTTTACAATTAGATAGTTTAGATTATGTTGATTTAGTGGTTTCTATTGAATCTAATTTTGGTGTGAAATTGGTTGAGGCTGATTTTGCCGGGATTTCGACTTTTCAAACTTTCTATGATTTAATAGATAATAAACTAAAACTTAAAGTATAATTTATATTTTTTAGATGTTGCAATCTAAAATCTACACACGTCCCGAACCTTTGGTGTCGGGACTAAAATCTCCAATCTAAAATGAGTCAATGGGATGGTAAGTCTAAAGGAACTGTTTTAGGGTATAGAATTTTTGTTTTTTTAATAAAGAAAGCAGGAATCAAAACGGCTTACGGATTACTTTATTTTGTAGCATCCTATTATTTCCTTTTTCTAAAGAAAAGTAATCAATCGATTTTTTATTATTTCAATAAAAGGTTGGGTTATTCGTATTTTAAATCAAAACTTCACGTATTTAAAAGTTACTTTACCTTTGGTCAAACGATAATAGATAAAATAGCTATTTCTGCGGGAATGCGTGATCGATTTACGTATGAGTTTGATGGAGTAGAGATCTTGAAAGGACTTTTATCAGATAAAAAAGGGGGAGTTCTTATTAGTGCCCATATTGGGAATTTTGAAATTGCCGAATATTTTTTTGGGGAAATAGATGTTGAATTTCAGATCAATTTAGTTACTACAGATCTTGAGCATTCCGCTATAAAAAATTACCTGGAGAGCATTTCAAAAAAGCCCACGGTTCAGTTTATTATCATAAAAGAAGATTTGTCGCATATTTTCGAGATAAATGCAGCTTTGGCAAGAAACGAATTGGTTTGTTTTACCGGTGATAGATATTTTGAAGGAGTGAAATCTCTGGAAGAAGAATTATTAGGTAAAGAAGCTCGTTTTCCTGCTGGTCCCTTTTTGATAGCTTCACGATTAAAAGTACCAGTTGTTTTTGTTTATGTAATGAAAGAACCTAATTTGCATTACCATTTGTATACGCGAAGAGCAAATGTAAGCCATAGGGATGAAAAAGGATTGCTCAAAGACTATGTTCTAAATTTAGAAGCAATGCTAAAGAAATATCCTTTGCAATGGTTTAATTATTTTGATTTTTGGAATCAAATTAAAAATCAATAATTGTTACTATAGACTGTTTTTTTGTTTTTTAGACTACTTTTACGGAGTATTAATTCGGAGTAGATTTGTAAAAAAGAGATTATAAATTAAGAAATTTCAAAGAATTAAACGACTATTAGTATTAATTATATTTTTAAGTTAAATTCGCTTTTTTTAAAACCAATAAAATGAAAAACGTCCTTGTAGTCTATTATTCCCAATCAGGACAATTAGAATCTATTGCCAGAAATATTGCAAAACCACTTTTAAATTCGGATGAAATAAATGTATTATTTCATGAAATTCAACTCGAAAAGCCTTTTCCGTTTCCTTGGAACAATGACGCTTTTTTTGGAGCATTCCCAGAATCATTTTTGCAAATACCAACAGCATTGAAGCCTGTTTCTGAAGAAATAATGAATACCAAATTCGATTTGATTCTGTTAAATTATCAGGTTTGGTATCTAACGCCTTCTATTCCGACCAATTCATTTTTGAAAAGCCCTGAGGCAAAACAACTATTGAATAACACCCCAGTTGTAACCATAAATGGTTCCAGAAATATGTGGGTTATGGCACAGGAAAAAGTCAAGGCGCTATTGAAACAGAACAATGCATCCTTAAAAGGAAATATAGCCTTGGTGGATAGAGTAGGGAATCTGATAAGCGTTATTACAATAGTAGAATGGATGTTCTCTGGAGTGAAAAAGAAATATTTAGGAATTTTTCCTCTGCCGGGAGTTTCAGATAAAGATATTAATGAATCAACAAAATTTGGAGAAGTGATTCTGTCAAGTTTGCAGGAAAATGACCTAGATCATTTGCAGCAAAAATTAGTTGATATTGATGCGGTTAAAGTAAGTTCTTACTTAGTTACTGTTGATAGAACAGCCAATAAAATTTTTGCAAAATGGTCTAATCTGATTATCAACAAAGGGGAATCCAGAAAAACTTGGACAAAGGTTTTTAAAGTGTATTTGTTGTTGGCTATTTGGTTAATCTCACCAATAGTTTATATATTGCACCTTCTTACCTATCCGTTAAAGGTTCAAAAAATAAGGAAAGAATTAGCATATTATAAAGGAGTAAATTAAGATTATTATGTTTGATGTATATATTACAAAAGCGGCTAAATGTTTGCCAAATGAAGCCGTTTCAAATGATGAAATGGAAGATTATTTAGGGCTAATCAATGAAACCGCATCCAAAGCAAGAAGATTAATATTAAGAAATAATAAAATTGTAACCCGTTATTATGCTATAGATAAAAAAGGGAAAAGCACACATAATAATGCCGAATTGACTAATAATGCGATTCAAGGATTATTTGATGACCGTTTTACAGCACAAGATATAGAGTTATTGTCTTGTGGTACAACTACACCAGATGTACTCGTGCCTTCACATTCATCAATGGTGCATGGATTGTTGAAAAACAAATCAGTAGAATTAAACTCTTCTTCAGGAGTTTGTTGTGCTGGTATGAATGCTTTAAAATTTGGCTACCTATCTATTAAATCAGGTAATACACAAAATGCTGTTTGTACAGGATCCGAAAAATTATCTACTTGGATGTTGTCTGAAAAATTCGAGAACGAAGTGGTTAATTTAAAAAATCTTGAAGAGCAACCTATTTTAGCTTTCAAAAAAGATTTCTTGCGTTGGATGTTGTCTGATGGAGCTGGAGCTTTTTTATTAGAAAATAAACCAAACGGTTCAATCTCTTTAAAGATTGAATGGATGGAAGCTTTTTCGTATGCATACGAGCTTGAAACCTGTATGTATGCAGGTGGTGATAAATTAGAAAATGGTGAAATCAAGCCTTGGAATGATTACCATCCAAAGGAATGGTTGACGGAATCATTATTTGCTTTCAAACAGGATGTAAAATTATTGGATGAGTTTATTTTGGTAAAAGGTGCACTAAGTATGAGTGATGCTTTGTCTAAAAATAATGTTTCAGCAGAGGAAATCGATTTCTTCCTGCCACACGTTTCTTCTCATTATTTTGTTGAAGGATTGAGTAAATCATTGGCAGATAAAGGTATGGTTATACCAATGGAAAAATGGTTTATGAATTTGGCACATGTTGGTAATGTAGGAGCGGCATCTATTTATTTAGCTTTAGAAGAATTAATAGGTTCAGGAAAACTAAAAAAAGGAAATAAAATACTTTTATCAGTTCCGGAAAGTGGTCGTTTTTCTTATGCGTATGCTTACTTAACGGTTTGCTAATGATAGAATCTACAATTGATAAAGGTTTAGATAAGGAATTTGTTGGAAGTTTAATACCGCAAAAGTTTCCTTTTGTGATGGTAGATAAGCTATACACTTATACAGAAACATCATTAGTATCAGGATTTACAATTGATGAAAATGCTCTTTTTTTTCAAAATGGGAATTTTAAAGAATCTGGAATTATAGAGCATATGGCTCAATCTGTAGCTTTGCACACAGGTTATCAATTTTATTTAAGACAAGAACAAGCACCAACAGGATACATTGGTTCAATAAAAGATATTGTAATAAATGAACTGCCTAAACTTCATGACGAAATACAAACTACAGTTTCTATTTTACAGGAATTTGCAGGGGTAACTTTGGTTGATGTTGTAACCAAATTAAACAATGTCGAAATAGCAAAAGGTCAAATGAAGACCGTTTTGGCTAAATAAGTTTGAAAGCCGTGGAAAAAAAAGAAACTTCAAGTCTAGTTGATATCAAAAAGTATTTGCCTCACAGAGCGCCAATGCTTATGGTGGATATGATTTTAGAAATGGATGATGAAAAAGTCGAAACCATTTTTGAAATTAAACCGGATAATATTTTTATAGAGAATGGATTTTTTATCGAATCCGGACTGATAGAAAATATGGCACAAACGTGTTCCTCGGTAGTAGCCAAAGATTATTTTATTGACGAGGATAAGAATGATAAAACGGGTGTAAATGTAGTTGGTTTTATAAGTGGTATAAAAACGCTAAAAGTTCACTCTTTGCCGCAGGTAGGCACTGTTATTTATACAAAAGCGGTATTATTATCAAAGTTTATCACTGATTCCTATAGTTTGTGTACCATGAAGTGTCAAACATTTAGAGAAGATGAAGTGCTTTTAGAAGGTGAAATCACACTGTTTATTCAGGAAAATAAATAATAGCTAAAATGAAAAAAGACGAAGTTCCCCAAGACAAAGGCAATCTTTCTAATAAAAACATGAAAGAGCTAGTTTATGCCACGGATGAAAATGGTAATTATACTACTGCTTTGAGTACCGGTTGGGAACCCAAAACCATTGCACTTTCTAATTCTATTGATGAGATAAGCGAGCGAATTGAAATTGCAAAGTCCAAAGTGGCAAACAATGAAGTGAGTCCAATTTATTATTATATGGAGTTTTGCAGAATGGATATTGGAGTTCTTTCCAGTTATGTGGGAATGTGGCAATGGCGTGTAAAAAGACACTTCAAACCCAAAGTTTTTGACAAATTAAGTGATACTATTTTAAAAAAATATGCAGAATCATTCAATATCACTATTGAAGAATTGAAAAATTTTAAAGCGAATTAATGGAAACAAATTTCACACATCATCAATCAGCTCATTGTGAGAATGGAGTTGCGTCCAATTTGTTAAAGCATAATGGATTAAATATTAGCGAACCTATGGTTTTCGGGATTGGCTCTGGGCTTTTCTTTGTTTATATCCCTTTTCTTAAAGTAAATTATGCCCCTGCGATCAGTTACAGACCGATGCCGGGTTTAATTTTTAATAAACTGGCCAAACGTTTAGGCCTTAAAATCAAGAGACAAAAATTTTCTAGTGAAGCCAATGCCATTAAAGCATTAGACGAAAATTTAAAAAATAATATACCATCTGGATTACAAGTAGGAGTATATAACTTGACCTATTTTCCAGATGAATACCGTTTTCATTTTAACGCCCATAACTTAGTGGTTTATGGGAAAACAGAAACAGATTACTTAATTAGTGATCCTGTTATGGAAAACGTAACGACACTAACTCATGCCGAATTGAATAAAGTTCGTTTTGCCAAAGGGGCTTTTGCTCCAAGAGGACAAATGTATTATCCAATTCAGGTTCCTGCGAATGTAGATTTGAAAGGAGCAATCATCAAAGGAATAAAAAACACTTGTCGAGATATGTTGGCGCCAATGCCAATCGTTGGAGTGCGTGGTATTCGATATGTAGCCAAGCTGATTAAAAAATGGCCTGTAAAAGAAGGAAATAAAAAAGCCAATCATTATTTGGCTCAAATAGTACGCATGCAGGAAGAAATTGGTACAGGTGGTGGTGGTTTCAGATTTATATATGCCGCTTTCTTGCAAGAAGCTGCGGTAGTGTTAGGAAATGCTGAACTGCAAACCTTATCATTAGAAATGACGGCTATAGGCGATTTATGGAGAGATTTTGCAGTAGAAGCTTCTAGAGTTTACAAAAAAAGAAGTACGAAAGCTGATGTTTACAATGCACTTTCGGATGAGCTTTTGGCTATAGCTGATAAAGAAGAAGTTTTCTTTAAGAAACTAAAGAAAGCCATAAGCTAAAAAAAAGTTATCCTTTTGAAATCCATTATCCAAATATCAAATTTATCTAAAATGTTCAAAGATGCCGAAATGTATTCTTTGGATAATTTTTCTTTGGATGTAAAAGAAGGAGAAATTTTTGGATTACTTGGTCCCAATGGAGCGGGAAAAACCACTTTGATTTCTATACTTTGTGGATTGATAAAACCAACTTCAGGAACTTTTGCCATAGATAATTTGACATATGGCAAGAATGCAAATGAAATCAAAAAAATCATAGGTGTAGTACCACAAGAATATGCATTATACCCAACCTTAACCGCAAGGGAAAATTTACTGTATTTCGGGAGCATGTATGGTTTAAAAGGGGATAATCTTAAAGAAAAAGTAATAGACAGTCTTGAGTTTCTTGGATTGTTGAAATTTGCAGACAAGCGTATCGAAACTTTTTCCGGAGGGATGAAACGTCGTGTTAATTTGATTGCGGGAATACTCCATGACCCTAAAGTACTTTTTCTTGACGAACCAACAGTTGGAGTAGATGTACATTCTAAAAATGTTATTATTGACTACCTTAAAGAACTCAATAAAACCGGGACAACCATTATTTACACCTCCCATCATTTGTCAGAAGCACAGGATTTTTGTACCCATATAGCTATTGTAGATAGAGGGATTGTTTATGCCGAAGGAACTCCTAAGGATTTGATAACAGCTACTGCAAATGCCAGAAATCTGGAAGATGTCTTTATTTCATTAACCGGAAAAGAGTTGAGAGATGCTATATAAGCTTTGGATGTCAGTTTATAAAGAGTTCTTGTTGTTAAAACGAGATATAGGAGGTGTAGTGACACTTTTTTTGATGCCGTTGGTATTAATAATAGTGGTTACGCTCATTCAAGACAGTACATTTAAAACAATAAATGATTCTAAAATACCTGTTCTTTTAGTCGATTATGACAAAGGGAATGTTTCTAAAACGATTTTTGATAACTTACAAAAAAGTGACGTTTTTAGTGTTGTTACAGCAATAGATAACCAACCAATTACAGAAACAGTTGCCAAAGAAGCTGTTTTTAAGGGAAAATACCAAATGGCAATAGTTATTCCGTCACATTTAAGCACGGATTTACAGGCAAAGATTGATCAGAACGTTCAAAAAATTGTCAGTAGCTTAGGTTTTGCTGATTCTTTGGCTACAAAACCAAAGGCTAAATTGGTTGATCAAAAAGAAGTTAAACTCTATTTTGATCCGGCAGTTCAGTTAAGTTTCAAGAGTGGTGTAATGAATGGGATTGATAAAATGATTTCCCAAATAGAAACCAAATCTATCTATACTACTTTCCAAGATCAATTAGGCGAGGGAGATACCAGTTTCGAACAAAAAAGTTTTATTAAATTCAAAGAGATCGTTCCCAGAATTAACAACAAAGAGAGTATTCCAAATTCAGTACAGCATAATGTACCGGCTTGGACACTTTTTGCTATATTTTTTATAGTAGTTCCATTGTCAATTAATATAGTAAAAGAGAAAACACAAGGAACTTTTATAAGGTTGCGAACCAATCCTGTTTCTAATACAATCGTTTTGGCTGGTAAAACAGTAATGTATTCCATCATTTGCTTAATTCAGTTTTACATGATGATTGCATTGGCAGTATTTTTATTTCCTTATTTAGGATTACCGGCACTGAATGTTGAAGGTAATTTGATTTTGATGAGCATAGTCGCTTTATTTTCGGGATTAGCCGCTATAGGTTTTGGAACATTATTGGGGACTATTGCCAAAACGCAAGAACAGTCGGCTCCTTTTGGTGCTACCTCTGTAATAATTTTGGCTGCGATTGGAGGAGTTTGGGTTCCAGTATTTGCCATGCCAAAAATTATGCAAGTCATTGCACAATCTTCGCCAATGAACTGGGGGTTAGAAGCTTTTTATGATGTACTTTTGCGCAACGGAACATTTTGGGACTTAATTCCGGAATTATTTTTATTATTTTTATTTTTCATAGTTACCACAACCTTAGCATTGCTGTATGATAAGAAGAAAAGAGCTGTATAAAGAGGCAACTGATTTGACTGTGTCACAAGAGATCCGAGTGCGGTTTAATGAAACTGATCCGCTAGGAATAGTGTGGCACGGGTATTATATTACTTATTTTGAAGACGGGAGAGAAGCCTTTGGTCGTCATCATGGGATTTCCTATTTGGATATTGCTCGTAGTGGTTATACAACTCCAATCGTAAAATCTACCTGTGAGCATAAATTATCTTTGCGTTATGGTGATGTGTTTCGTATAGAAACAACTATTGTTGATACGCCAGCGGCAAAAATGATTTTTAGATATACCATATTCGATGCCAAAAACGAAATTGCCTGTACCGGAGAAACCGTTCAGGTGTTTCTGGACAAAGATGGAGAATTAATGCTAACCAATCCTCCGTTTTTTGAAGAGTGGAAACGAAAAGTGGGTTTGATAAAATAGAATGATAAAAGAAGTATATATAACCGAAACAAATTGTATTACACCTATTGGGTTTGATGTGACTACTAATGTGACAAACATTGGTAATGCCGTTTCCGGTATTCAATTGCACAATGAGCCTAAGTTGTTAGATGCACCATTTTATGCTTCTATTATTAATGATGAAGATTTAGATTTGGCTTTCGCCAAAGTGACTTCGGCAAAGAGTTATTCCAGATTAGAAAAAATGATGATTTTGGCTTTAGAACCAATCATTAAAAAGTCCAAAGTTGTTTTGAATGAACGAACGGCTTTCATTCTTTCTACCACAAAAGGAAATGTTACGGCTTTAGAAAACGAAAATATAGATTCAGCCTATTTACATCAATTGGCTAAAACGATAGCTGATTTTTTTGCATTTAAGACAGAACCTATAGTGGTTTCTAATGCATGTGTATCTGGGGTATTAGCGGTTTCGGTGGCTAAAAGATTAATTCAGGCAGATGCATATGATAATGCATTTTTAGTGGCTGGAGATGAAGTTTCGAAGTTTGTTTTATCGGGATTCAATTCTTTTCAGGCAATGAGTGATTTGCCATGTAAACCGTATTCAATAAATAGAACAGGAGTAACCTTAGGAGAAGCTGCAGCTGCGGTTTTGGTTTCTTCGAATAAAGATAATGCCAAAGTAAAAGTTATAGGAGATGGTTCCATTAATGATGCGAATCATATTTCCGGACCATCCAGAACAGGAGAAGGACTTTTTAGAAGTATTCAGAATGCTTTGGCGGAAGCCCAAATGAACAGTAATCAAGTTGATTATATTTCGGCACATGGTACTGCAACTCCTTTTAATGACGAAATGGAAGCCATAGCTCTAAACAGGTTAGGGCTTGAAAATGTACCATTAAACAGTCTGAAAGGATTTTATGGACATACATTGGGTGCTTCTGGATTGTTGGAGACCGTTATTGGGATTCAATCGGTAGAAGAGAGTAAATTGTTTGTTTCATTAGGTTTTGATACCATTGGAGTAAGTCAGCCTATTCGTGTTATAGAAAAAAATGAGGATAAAAATATTCAGTTTTTTCTAAAAACAGCATCGGGTTTTGGAGGTTGTAATACCGCGGTTTTATTCGAAAAAGTAAACTAATGGAAGCAAACAAAACCTATATAAAATCCTTTTGCAGCATTCAGAACAACAAAGTTTCACTGAATGGAGAAGTTGTTTTTAGCACTGAACCAACTGTGTTTTCTGATTTTTCAAAGAAAACATACCAGCATTTGGAAATGAATTATCCCAAGTTTTTTAAAATGGATAATTTAAGTAAATTGGCTTTCTTGGGGGCAGAACTACTTTTGCAAACAGAAGGTGATACCACAAAAGAAAATAATACAGCACTAGTATTTGCCAACAAATCGTCAAGTTTGGATACGGATGTAAAATATCAAAATTCAATTTCGGATTCAGGGAATTATTACCCAAGTCCAGCGGTTTTTGTCTATACGCTGCCTAATATTTGTTTAGGGGAAATTAGTATTAAGCATCAACTAAAAAGCGAAAATTCTTTTTTTATATTTGCCGACTACAACCCTGAATTTATGGAGAAATACTCCAATATTCTTTTGCAAACCCAAAAGGCAGATAAAGTCTTATGCGGTTGGGTTGAATATTGCAATGAAGACTATAAAGCCTTTCTGTATCTGATAGATAAGCAAGGAGAATTAGAACACGATCAAGAATTATTAAAAAAACTATACAATCAATAATTATGGAAGGATTAAAAGAAGAATTAAAAAGTAAAATCATTGAAGTTTTAAACTTAGAAGATATAGCAATAGCTGATATAAATAATGACGATGCCTTATTTGGTGACGGATTAGGACTTGATTCTATTGATGCATTAGAGCTTATTGTAATGCTGGATAAAGATTACGGAATTAAATTAGTTGATCCAAAAGAAGGAAAAACTATTTTTAGGTCAATAGATACTATGGCTGCCTATATCAATGAAAATAGAACTAAGTAATTTTAGATTTTAGAGTGTAGATTTTAGATTTTTTAGATTTCTAGAGTTTAAACATTTTCTAAAAAAGAAGAATATGTAATCCAGTCATCTAAAAATCTATCAATCCAAAAAGTTAAAATGAAAAAAGGAGTTGCCATAACAGGAATGGGTATTATTTCTTCAATCGGGAATTCGGTTGAGGAGAATTGCAACGCATTACTGAATAATCAGGTAGGAATTACAACTATCGAAAATATAGCGACGGTACATGTAGATGTGATTAAGGTTGGAGAAATTAAGAAAACCAATCAAGAGTTAATTGATGAATTGCAATTAGAAAAAGACAATAATTTTTCAAGAACGGCTTTGTTGGGCACAATTGCTGCCAAACAAGCTGTGAAGAATGCAGGAATAACTTCGATTAATGAATACAGGACAGGATTGATTTCGGCTACCAGTGTGGGCGGAATGGATATGACTGAGCGCTACTATTACGAATATTTTGATAATCCCGAAGTCGTAAAATACATTAGCAGTCATAATGCCAGTGATATTACCGATAAAATGGCGCATGAATTGGGGTTAAAGGGAATGGTAACTACCATTAGTACAGCTTGTTCATCTGCTGCAAACGCAATTATGCTGGGTGCCCGATTGATAAAATCTGGCAAACTGGATCGTGTTATTGTAGGAGGAACGGATGCTTTGTCTAAGTTTACTATAAATGGTTTTAAAACGCTTATGATTTTGTCCGATGATTATAATAAACCATTTGACAATGATAGAACCGGTTTGAATCTTGGTGAAGCTGCCGCTTATTTGGTTTTGGAATCAGATGAATTAGTCAAAAAAGAAAATAAAAAAGTGTTGGCACGAGTTTCCGGTTACGGAAATGCGAATGATGCTTTTCATCAAACGGCTTCTTCAGAAAATGGCGACGGTGCTTTCCTGGCAATGGAAAAAGCTTTTAAAATAGCGCAATTGCAACCAGAACAAATTGATTATATCAATGTTCACGGTACTGCAACTCCCAATAACGATTTGTCTGAAGGTAGAGCGATAGCCCGATTGTTTGGCGAAAGTAAAGCCCCGGATTTCAGTTCGACTAAACCTTTTACAGGGCATACTTTGGCTGCTGCGGCTGCTATTGAAGCAGTTTACAGCGTATTAGCCATTCAGAATAATGTGGTTTTCCCAAATTTGAATTTTAAAACACCAATGGAAGAATTTAATTTGGTGCCACAAACGACTTTAAAACATAAAAATATAGAACACGTACTTTCTAATTCTTTTGGATTTGGAGGGAATTGTTCGACACTTATATTTTCTAAAAGCGAATAGTACCTTATATGAAAAAGACATATATAAATGGATTAGGTTGCATTTCGGCTCAAAAAACGTTTGATTCTATTTTTTTGGAAGAAGCAGAATTGAACGTGAATGATACTATTCTTGCATTAGAGAAGCCTGTTTATAAAGACTTTATTCCACCTGCAGCTATTAGGAGAATGGCAAAAGGTGTCAAAAACGGAATTGTTGCTTCGACTCTTGCTTTGAGAGAAGCGCAACTTGAAACCGTAGACGCCATTATTACAGGAACAGGAATGGGATGTATAGAAGATTCTGAGAAGTTTTTGAAAGCCATATTAGATAATGGGGAACAATTCCTGACGCCAACTTCATTCATCCAGTCAACACACAATACTGTAGGAGGACAAATCGCTTTGGGCTTACAATGCAAAGCCTATAATTTGACCTATGTAAACGGATCAGTTTCTTTTGAGTCGGCTCTTTTTGATGCCAAAATGATGATTGAAGAAGGAGATGCTTCTAGAATATTGGTTGGAGGAATTGATGAAACTGCAGATTATACCATAGCACTATTCAAATTGGCTGGGTTTATAAAAAAAGAAAATCAAAGTCCATATTCTATTCTAGAGTCAACAACCAATGGAGTTGTTTTTGGAGAGGGAGCTACTTTTTTTGTTTTAGAAAATGAAATAAAAGAGAATACGTTTGCTGAAATTTTGGATATAGAAATCTTTAATAAACTGGAAACGGATGAAGTAGAAAATAGAATTACAAATTTTCTAGCTTCAAATGATTTGAAAGTTACAGATATCGATGCTGTTTTGTTGGGGTATAACGGGGATGTTGATTCTGATTTGTACTATAAAAACCTATCAAATAATACTTTTCTAAACACACCACAAGTATACTACAAACATTTGAGTGGAGAGTATGATACTGCTTCGGCATTTGGATTATGGCTGGGTGCCAAAATTATCCAGACTCAAAATATTCCCGATATTGTAAAGATAAATGCATTAGAAAGTCAATCTTATAAAACTGTTCTTCTATACAATCAACGCAACGGAGTTGATCATAGTTTCACTTTAATTTCAAGCTGTTGAAGCATAAAATAGCAACATTTTTTTTTATTTCGGTTCTAACGCTACTCACTCTAGTAAGTTTTTTTGTAGTTGTAGAAATCAAGTATTTTGTGCTGATTGCTATTTTATGGTTTTTAGTTGTTTTTTGGGGATCAGCTTATATAGCATCCAATTATCATGTAACAGCCTACTGTAACAATCCATTAGAAAAAGAAAAAAAAATTGCCCTTACATTTGATGATGGACCGCATGAAATGACAACTCCGGTTTTGGAGATCTTACGGCAGTATAATGCGAAAGCTACTTTTTTTTGCATTGGGAAAAATATTGAATCGCATCCTGATATTTTAAAAAAAATAACAGAAGAGGGGCATACCGTAGGGAATCATTCCTATAGTCATTCTCCTTTTTTTGATTTTTATAGAAAAAAGCAAGTCATTACCGAAATTGAACAAACAGATGCTTTAATTGAATCAGTTTCAGGAAAGAAACCAATATTATTCAGACCGCCTTATGGGGTAACAAATCCTTCCATCCGAAGAGCATTAGCGGTTACCAAACACAAAACGATTGGTTGGAATATTAGATCATTAGATGGAGGAACCAAAAATGAGAAATTTATTTTTGGTAGAATTATAAAAAGAATTAAACCCGGAGGAATCGTACTTTTGCACGATACATCCATCCAGACGGTAAATGTATTAGAACAGTTGTTGTCATTTTTACACAAAAATAATTATAGAGTTGTTCCTTTAGAAGAACTTCTGAATATAAAAGCTTATGAGGATTAAATATTTTCTATTACTGATTTTTTTGAACGTTTCCCTTTTTAAATCTTTGGCTCAAGAACAAAAAATGAGCGAAAATGAGATTACTGCATTCAAACAATCGGTTGCACAGGTGTCTAAGAAAATCAAGACATTGAGCACTGATTTTGTTCAATACAAGCATCTTGATTTTTTATCAAAAGATATTGAAACCTCCGGAAAAATGGTTTTCAAAGAACCCAATTTATTGCTTTGGCAATACAAAAAGCCATACAGTTATTCCATAGTTTTCAAAAACGGAAAAATACTGATTAATGACGAAGGAAAGAAAAGCTCTGTAGATATTGGAAATAGTAAATTGTTTGGAAAAATAAATAAGTTGATTGTGGGGAGTGTAAGCGGAGATTTATTTGATGATAAGGAATTTTCTATTTCATACTTTAAAAACAAAGACCAAAATATCACCAAATTTATTCCGAAAGATGCAGCTCTTAAAAAGTACATCAAGCAAATCGAATTGACTTTTGATAAAACAGATGCTACCGTTGTTCAGGTTAAATTATTGGAATCATCTGCAGATTTTACCCGAATTGTATTAAAAAACAAAGTAATCAATGCCAAAGTCGATGAAGCTTCTTTTACGAATTAGTAGCGTTCTAATTCTTGTTTTTGCGTCATGTGCCACGAATAATATAGTAAAGGATTATAAAACAGTTCCTTTAGAAAAAAAGACCTTGGAGGTGGCTTATTTCTCTGATCCAACAATTGATTATGTTTATAAAGCCAATATCTCGGTTTATGGCAATGAGTTAACAGGTATTTTTATTGCTAAGAAAATAAATGACACGACACATAGAGTTGTATTTACCACGGAATTTGGAAATAAACTCTTGGATTTTGAAATTTCTGAAACTGATTTCAAAGTCAATTTTATTTTAGAAGAGTTGGATAGAAAAATGCTGATAAACACTTTAGTAACTGATTTTAGATTGCTTTTGCGAAGTCATTATGACATTATTAACCAATATGAGAATAATGAGAATACAGTTTATGAGGCATTAGATAAGAGTAAAATAAATTATCTTTTCATTTCAAAACCATCCAATAAATTAAGTCAAATTGTACATTCTTCTAAAAGAAAAGAAAAAATAAAGCTCTTTTTTACTGCTAAAAATAATATTTTTGCTGAAAATATTGTGATTCAGCATCAGAATATAAAGCTAAAAATTGAATTAAATTATTTTAACGAACAAGCTAATTAACCATTATGGAATGAGCATGATTCTAAAATTGGTTGTATGCACCAATGAAAACATGTTAATTACATAATAACCAATAAAAAATAATAAATACCTACTATATGAAATTTAATAAGCAAATAAGCAAAGGAATACTGATTTTACTTTTATCATTTTTTGGAATACTACAAGCACAGGCTCAGGTAAGTTTTAGACCAGGATTGAGAGCGGGTGCCAATTTTAGTCATTTTACAAAAGGAGGTGATTACTATTATTATAATCCTAATGGTTCAATTCAGAGTGGTCCTAATGTTCATTATGATACCAAAACAGATTTTTACATTGGTTTTTATGGCGCCTTGAAACTGTCTAAATATTATACTTTGCAACCGGAGATTGACTATTCATCTCAAGGTTCAGAATATAGATCATCAACCAATAGTGCTAAGTTTGACGTAGATTATTTGTCTTTTGAGGTTTTGAATAAATTTACCTTTGGTAATCAGTTTAATCTGCATTTTGGTCCAACTCTTGATTTTGTAGTAAATAAAAATTTCAATACAGATGCAAATGTCGATATGGCTTTTGTTTTGGGAGCTGGAATTAACATAACACGTAATTTTGGAATAGAGGGAAGAGTTAAAAAAGGAATTATTCCAGTACTTGATTTTAATGATAATCATACCAATGTGGTATTTTCTCTTGGAGCAACTTATACTTTTGACGTAAAATAAAGCTATGTTATTAAAAGATTTTTATACAATAAGTTCATTAGAAAATACAGCCGAGTCTAAGTATAAGGCAATGATTTTGATTAATGAAGAGCATGAGGTTTTTAAGGGACATTTTCCTGGAAACCCAATAATGCCGGGAGTTTGCATGATGCAAATTATAAAAGAACTGACTGAGCAAATTACAGAGAGCACATTGTTTTTGCAGTCTTTGTCGAATGTAAAATTCATGGCATTGATTAATCCGTTTCAAACACCGGAATTGCGATTAGAATTAGAGATTTCTACAACAGAGGATAACTTGGTTAAAGTTAAAAATGTTAGCTATTTTGATGAAACTGTTGCTTTGAAATTAAGTAGTGTTTATAGAAAAGTTTAGTCCAAGAATGTAGTAAATTTTTAAGATTCTACCAAAAATTGGATAGGTACAATTCTTAAACATCAAAATAAAAAAATATAAACTAACCATTAAGAAATTAAGTTTATTAAACCATAACACTTAATGAGACCTTAAAGTCAGCTTGTTTATTAGGTGAATAAAAAAAAACAGACTTAATAATCTTAATTCCTTAATGGTAAAATGATTTTAATTTAGTCCCAATGAAAACTACTTTTTTAGCTCTTTTATTATTTCTTTTGAGTGATCCTTCTATTACTGAAGTTAGGAAATTATATGCATCTGCCAGCGGTTCTGAAAGTAACGCCAAAGAATTTGCTTCAAAATTAAGCGAGGTTACCAAAGAGGATAATAAAACATTAGTGGCTTACAAGGGAGCTTCTATGACAATAGTTTCAAGGTTAGAAAAAAAGGGGGCAGATAAGTCTAAGAAATTCAAGGAAGGATCAAGCCTAATTGAGTATGCTGTAGCCAATGAGCCTAATGCTATCGAAATAAGGATGATTCGATTGAGTGTTCAGGAAAATGTCCCAAAAATTGTTAACTATAGAGCGAACAAAAAAGAAGATGCTAAGTTTTTATTAGATCATTATAAGGAACAAACAGGTGCTTTAAAAACGTATATTGGTAATTTTATAGTACAGTCAAAAAGTTTTACAGCGACCGAAAAGCAGTTGGTCAAATAATTATAAGAACAAATGAGTACAAGCTTTCTGGAAACAGCGCGTATGGATCAATTTAAAATTTGTGTTATTGTGCCTACGTACAATAATCACAAGACTTTAAAGCGCGTTTTAGATTCGGTTTTGCACTATACTCCAAATGTTATTGTGGTAAATGATGGTTCTACAGATAGCACTGCTCAAATTCTGGAAGCGTATTCACATTTAGTTCAAATTCATCATTCCAAGAATGCCGGAAAAGGAATGGCGATACGTAATGGATTCAAAAAGGCATTAGATTTAAATTATGAATATGCCATTACAATAGATTCTGATGGGCAACATTTTGCCTCAGATATCCCCACTTTTATTGCAGCTTTAGAAACGGATGCAGACGTACTCTTAATCGGAAGCCGAAATATGACTCAGGAAAATGTTCCCAAAAAAAGTAGTTTTGGGAATAAATTTTCTAATTTTTGGTTTTGGTTTGAAACCGGAAACAAGCTCGAAGACACCCAATCAGGGTTTAGATTGTATCCTTTGCAAAAAATACCAGCAAGTTATTTTACCAAAAAATTTGAGTTTGAAATAGAAGTTATTGTACGATCTGCCTGGAAGGATATTCCGGTAAAGAACATTCCCGTTCAGGTTTTGTATGATCCGGAAGAGCGAGTTTCCCATTTTAGACCTTTCAAGGATTTTACGAGAATTAGTATTCTAAATACCGTTTTGGTAACTATTGCCTTGTTTTATATAAAACCGAGAAAGTTTATTCTAAAACTAAAAAAAAAAGGACTTAAGAAATTTTTCCTCGAGAATGTATTAGAAAGTAATGATTCGAATGCGCGAAAGTCATTTTCGATTGCATTAGGAGTTTTTATAGGGATTTGCCCTTTTTGGGGTTTTCAAACCATTCTTGTTTTATTTTTAGCCGTTTTATTAAAGCTGAATAAAGCTATTGCTTTTGCCTTTTCTAATGTAAGTTTTCCGCCCTTTATCCCTTTTATCATTTATGGGTCACTAAAAATAGGAAGCTATTTTATCACTAGTGATAAACCGTTGATTTTGAGTATGGATATGACTCTGGCGGATATTCAAAAAAACATGATGCAATATCTAGTCGGAAGTTTTATTTTAGCGGCATTTATGGCTATTCTATTTGGTCTTACAGCTTATTTGTTACTTACTTTGGCAAGTAATTTAAAACATAAAAAATAGCGGGATGCACAAAAAAATATTCGCTTTATATTCATTCATGACTAAAAATAAATTCCTTTCGATAGGAGTAGCGATTGCTATGGTTCTATTTTTAGGATTCTTTGCTTTTAGAATTTCATTTCAGGAGAATATAAACCAGTTAATCCCTTCCAATGATCAATCTGGAGTAACTTCGAAAGTATTGGATCAGGTTAATTTTGCAGATAAAATTACTATTATACTTTCTACTAAAGAGATTGGTTCGCCAGAGGATTTGACAGAATATGCCAATGCTTTTATCGATAGCTTAGATGCCAATTGCAAACCTTATGTAGCTAAAGTACAAGGAAAGATTGAAGAAGAAAATATTCAGGAAACTTTTGATTTTGTGTATGCCAATTTGCCTCTTTTTTTAGATCAAAAGGATTATGCATTAATAGAAAGTAAACTGCAAAAGGACAGTATTGCCAGTAGTGTTGCAGCTGATTATAAATCTTTGATTTCTCCTACGGGGCTGGTTTCTAAAGATTTTATTCTTCAGGATCCGCTTGGGATTTCGTTTATTGCCTTAAAGAAAATGCAACAGCTTAGCGTTGGTGATGATTTTGCGATAGAAAACGGATTCATATTAACCAAGGACAAGAAGAATCTATTACTTTTTGTAACGCCCAAATTGGCTACGAATGAAACGGATAAGAATACATTGTTTATCAGTAATCTGGATAAAATCAAAACAAATCTGAATCAGCAATTCAGAGGAAAAGTGAGTATGGATTATTTTGGTGCTACACCTGTAGCAGTTGCTAATGCCACTCAAATCAAAGCCGATGTACAAAACACCTCTATTTTTGCAGGAGTTATACTGATTTTGATTCTTGCTTTTTTCTACAGAAGTATGCTAACGCCAATAATTATTTTTATACCATCTCTGCTTGGAGCACTTTTTGCTTTGGCCGTTTTGTATTTCTGCAAAGGTAGTATATCAGCTATTTCATTGGGAATTAGTTCTATTTTATTGGGAGAAACAACTGACTATTCTATTTATGTTCTAACACATTTGAGGAGTAATAGAAATGTAAAATTACTGTACAAAGACATCACAAAACCTTTGTTGCTTTGTGGTATTACTACATCTATTACTTTTTTATGCTTGTTTTTAATTAAGTCAGAAGCTTTACAGGATTTAGGGATTTTTGCAGCATTGAGTGTGGTGTCAACATCTGTTTTCTCATTGGTTTTAATACCGGTTTTATATAAAGCAAATGCTAAGATATTTGTTCCAAAGACGAATATTATTGATGAACTAGGAGGGTATTCCTATCATAAAAATAAATTTTTGGTAGGTTCAATGTTGTTATTGTTATTGGTATCGCTTTTTACATATTCTAAGGTTACTTTTAATAATGATCTTTCGGCTTTAAATTATATGACGCCCAAATTAAAAATGGCTGAGAAGCAATTAGATCATATAGCCAACAATGATTCGTCTAAATCTATTTATTTAGCCACTTATGGAAAAAGTTATGACGAAGTCATAGCAAATAATAATGCTCTTTTTGAGACATTGGAAAAGGATAAAAAAACAAAAGGAATTTTGAATTTTAGTTCTATAGGGGGAATTGTTTTTTCTGCAGAAGTTCAAAAACAAAAAATTCAGGAATGGAATACTTTTTGGAATTCCCAAAGAAAAACAAATCTGACTCAAACGTTAATAAGCGAAGGAAATCAATATGGGTTCAAAGCCTCTACTTTCTCCGGTTTTTATGAATTGCTGGATAAAAAGTTTAATCCAATAGCGATTGATGATTACCTAAAAGTAAAATCTTTTTTCATAGATGAATTTTTAGCTCAAAAAAACGGATTTTACACGATTTCTACCTTGGTAAAGGTGAGTAAAGAAAAAAGAGATGTTTTTGTAAATCAGATAAAAAAGCAAACTAATTTGGTGGTTATTGATAGACAGCAAACCAATGAAACTTTTTTGAAAACGCTAAAAACAAATTTTGAAGATTTAGTAGACTATTCTTTTATAGCAGTATTTTTTGTGCTGTTATTTGCTTTTAGAAAAATAGACTTGGCAATCATAAGTATTATCCCGGTACTAATAAGTTGGATTTTTACCACCGGACTTATGGGAATGTTTGGTTTACAATTTAATGTGGTCAACATCATTGTTTGTACTTTGATTTTTGGGATAGGAGTAGACTACAGTATCTTTATGACTTCGGCATTGCAAAAGAAATATACTTTTGGGAAAAACGAATTGCCAAGCTATAGAACCTCTATTTTACTGTCGGTGGCAACTACAATTCTAGGAATTGGAGTGCTTATTTTCGCGAAGCATCCAGCCCTAAAATCCATATCTTTAATAGCTATTATCGGGATATTTTCGACATTGATGCTTACCTTTATTTTACAACCCTTAGTATTTAACTTTTTCGTTATTAATAGGGTAAAAAAAGGGAAAGCACCATTTGAAATCAGACGACTCTTGCATTCTGTTCTTTGTTTTACCTACTTTGGGTTGGGCGGTTTTTTACTGTCAATTCTGAGTGTGGTTTTGATGAAAATTATGCCTATTTCTAAAAAGATAAAATTTAAAGTTTTTCATTTTGTCTTATCAAAGTTTATGCATTCGGTCTTAGTGCCTTATCCTTCCTTAAAACGAAAAATAATAAATACTTCTAACGAAACCTTTGATAAACCAGCAGTAATTATTGCTAATCATAGCTCCTTTCTGGATATTTTAGCCATTGGGATGTTGAGTCCAAAAATCATTTTCTTGGTTAGTGATTGGGTATATAATTCGCCAGTTTTTGGAAAAGCAGTTCGTTTGGCAGGGTTTTATCCGGTTTCCAGCGGAATGGATAATGGAGTGGAACATTTACGAACTAAAGTAGAGGAAGGATATTCTATTATGGTTTTTCCGGAAGGCACACGATCTCAGGATAATTCTATAAAGCGTTTTCATAAAGGAGCATTTTTTCTGGCAAAGGAATTGGATTTGGATATCGTTCCAATAATTATTCATGGATATTCAGAGGTTTTACCTAAAGGTGATTTCATCATTAATGGGGGAACCACTACAGTAACTATTTTGGATAGGATTATGAATGATAATGCCGATTTTGGAATTGATTTAGGAGAACGTACCAAAAAGATAAGTACTTTCTTTAAATTGCAGTACAAAAAGATGCGCTTGGATTTAGAAGGTCCAGATTATTTCAAGGCAAAACTCATAAACAGTTTTGCGTTCAAAGAAACGCAAGTCTTGCAGGCAGTAAAAAAAGACATAAAACAACATCTAGAAGTATACTATAGTTTGAATAAACAGATTGATCCTAAAGCCAAAATATTGCATCTAGCCAATGATTATGGTCAGTTGGATGTATTGCTTGCTTTGCAGGAGCCGCAAAGAAAGATTGATTCACTAATTGTTCTTGAGGAAAATCGTGCTGTTGCCAAAACCAATTATATAGTAAATAAAAGAAAGATTCATTATTTGGATCCAACAGATGCAATTATTCCGAAGAAATACGATGTAGTTTTGATTACGAACAAAAACGGATCAAATGATTTGGAAGCGATTTGCAATTTGGCAGAAACGGTTATTTTATTGAATACTGAAAATTTAAAAGAAACCGTATTGAGTTATGGATTTGATGTAGGGACTGCTATAGAAAGTTTGATCGTAGTAAAGAAGAAGACACAATGAAAAAGAGCTATGATGTCGTAATAGTAGGAAGCGGACTAGGCGGACTTGTCTCAGCCATTATTTTGGCAAAAGAAGGCTATAGCGTTTGTGTTTTGGAAAAGAACAATCAATATGGTGGGAATTTGCAAACTTTTGTGCGTGACAAAACCATTTTCGATACCGGAATCCATTATATTGGTGGGTTGAGCGAAGGTCAGAATCTTTATAAGTATTTCAAATACATCGGAATTATGGATGGCCTAAACCTGAAAAAATTAGATGAAGATGGATTTGATATGGTCTCTTTTGGAGACGAAAACAATGAATTTCCTTATGCGCAGGGGTATGAGAATTTTACAAATCAACTGACAAAATATTTCCCAGAGGAAAGAGAGGCAATTCAAAATTATTGCCAAGCAATAATAGATACTTGCGATTCTTTTCCGCTTTATAATTTGCGATCAGAAGGGCAATATGACAACGCCATTTTATCAATAAATGCCAAAGAGTTTATCGATGGATTGACTGAGGATAAAATGTTGCAATCCGTACTTGCGGGAACCAATTTCTTGTATGCCGGAATTGGGGATAAATCACCTTTCTATGTGCATGCATTATCTGTGAATACTTATATACAAAGTGCTTGGCGATGCATTAATGGCGGAAGCCAAATAACCAAATTGTTATTGAAACAGCTCAAATTGCACGGAGGTGTTGTTTATAAATACAAAGAAGTGCATCAGTTAGTCGTAGAAAATAATGTTGTTACCTCTGCAAAGATGAAAGATGGTACAAGTGTTTCGGCTAAGTATTTTGTGTCTAATGTAGATCCAAAAGCCACTTTGCAAATGGCAGGGGAGAACAATTTTAGAAAGGCCTTTGTAAACAGAATTTCAAGTTTAGAGGGAGGAGTTTCAGCATTCAGTTTATATATAGTTTTCAAACCCAAAACTTTTAAATACTTAAACCGGAATTACTACCATTTCGGAAATCGTAGTGATGTATGGACTGCAAATGATTATACCGAAGAAACATGGCCAAAAGCATTTATGGCTTCTATGAATGCTTCTAAAAAAGGAGATATTTGGGCAGAGGGCATGACTTTTATTACATACATGAAATTTGCCGATTTAGAGCCTTGGGAGAAAACCCATAACACAGTAGCAAATGAAAGTGATAGAGGCGAAAGTTATGAAGCTTTTAAAGCCCGAAAAACGGCTCGTTTCCTAGAAGAAATAGAGCTTAAATTTCCGGGGATCAAAGAATGTATCAAGTCAGTTCATACATCTACACCCTTATCCTACAGAGATTACATAGGCGGTTACAAGGGGAATATGTATGGTTATGAAAAGGATTCCAATAATCCGATGAAAACATTTATAGCTTCTAAAACAAAGTTGGATAATCTTTTTCTAACGGGGCAAAGTGTCAATATGCACGGTGTTTTAGGAGTAACAATTGGAGCAATAGTTACTTGTTCCGAAATTTTAGGCAAAGAGTATTTGGTAAATAAAATCAATCAGAATACCAATTGAGAACATAGGGGAGTATGAAAAAACAAATTTTGGGTATCATTTTAGTTGTTATGGCTGCTCTAGTCGCATCCTGTGGTACCTCAAAATCAATGCGTCATAAACCAGAAATGACGAGTTTTAATAATACAGTACCTGTTGTACTAAAACGATCCAATACTGCTTTTTATTCCGGAAATAATTTTTTGATTAAAAACAAGCAAAATTTTTGGGAACTCTATGCAGAAGGAGACCCACTGGAGAGAGGTTTGGTAATGGGAAGCCTGACAGATTCATTACTAAAAAAGCAAGAGCATGTTTTTTTTGATAAGCTAAATGATTTAATTCCGTCTAATTTTAAGAGGAAAGTATTACGGAACTTTTTAAAATGGTACAATCGTAAATTATATCTTAATGTTAGCAATGAGTTCCAAACAGAAATTTATGGAGTATCGCAATATGCTCCAAAGGATTTAAACTATATAGCACCTAATTTTTTAAGAGATTTATATTTGCATGGAGCACATGATATTGGGCATGCCGTTCAGGATTTGGCTTTGGTAGGTTGTACTTCTTTTGCGGTTTGGGGAGATAAAACCGAGGACGGAAATTTACTTTTGGGACGGAATTTCGATTTTTATGCAGGTGATGCTTTTGCAAAAGATAAAATAGTTGCTTTTATCAATCCAAAGGAAGGTTACCCATTTATGATGGTTACCTGGCCAGGGATGATAGGCGTTTGTTCAGGAATGAATGCCGAGGGATTGACAGTAACTATCAATGCGGGTAAATCTAAAATACCTTTAGCGGCGAAAACGCCAATCTCTATTTTGACTAGGGAAATATTGCAATATGCCACAACAGTCGAGGAAGCTCTTGCTATTGCCAAGAAGAAACAAGTATTCGTATCTGAATCGATTATGGTGGGAAGTGCCAAAGATAATAAAGCGGTAATAATAGAAATAGCACCAGATAATTTAGATGTTTTTGAAGTTCCGAATGACAATCAATTGGTTTGTACTAATCATTTTCAGAGTGAGGCTTTAAAGGATAACAAAAGAAATAAATACCAAATAAAGAATAGCCATTCGCAATATCGTTATGATAGAATGGAACAGCTCTTAAATGAAAATGAAAAAATAACACCCCAAATTGCAGTCGATATTCTTAGAAATAGGGAAGGACTAAATAATTTACCTTTGGGGTATGGAAACGAAAAAGCAATAAATCAATTGTTAGCACATCACGGAATTGTTTTCAAGCCAATGGAGCGTTTGGTTTGGGTTTCGGCAAGTCCGTATCAATTGGGGGAATTTGTCTGTTATGATTTGAATACTATTTTTAAAAACAGAAAAGCTAACGATACTATCGTTACATTGGGAGACGAAAAAAGGAATATTGCTCCATCTCCATTTTTAGAAACAGTTGCATATAGGAATTATGAGCAGTTTCGAATCGAAGATAAAAAAATGGATCATTCTTTAGGTAAAAAAGAGAATTTATCCTCAGATTTTATCAATTATTATCAATCGTTGAATCCTGATTATTGGGTTGTTTATTATAAAGCAGGATTGTACTTTTATCAAAATAAAAAATTTGCTTTGGCTCAGGAACAATTTGAAAAAGCATTGACCAAAGAGATTACCAGGCTTCCTGAAAGAGAAGAAGTTAGCCGCTATTTAAAGAAAATTAAAAGAAAACTGTAATGATTCCAAAGATAGAAATAGCTACAACTGCCGAAATAAAATCGTTTCAGGAGCAAAGATTGGAAGAACTTTTAAGCTATGTGAATATTAATTCCCCTTTTTATAGTTCGGTTTTTGCTAAAAACAACATTGATATTACCCAAATAAAAACACTTGAGGATTTATCCTTATTGCCTGTCACTACAAAAGAAGATTTACAAAAATACAACGATGATTTTCTATGTGTTCCAATACATAAAATCATTGACTATGCTACTACATCCGGGACTTTGGGCGATCCGGTAACTTTCGGGTTAACCGATAAAGATTTGGATCGATTGGCTTATAATGAAGCTATTTCGTTTGATTGTGCAGGAATAAAAGAAGGCGATGTTGTACAATTAATGACCACAATTGACCGCCGCTTTATGGCAGGACTGGCTTATTTTTTAGGTCTTCGAAAAATGAAGGTGGGGGTTATTCGTGTTGGAGCCGGGATTCCGGAATTGCAATGGGATTCTATCTTAAAATACAATCCAACCTATTTGATTACAGTTCCTTCATTTTTGTTAAAAATGATTGAATATGCTGAAAAAAACAATATTGATTTAAATAATTCAGGTGTAAAAGGAGCCATTTGTATAGGAGAACCATTGAGGAATCAGGATTTTACGATGAATGCATTGTCTAAAAAAATAACAGACAAATGGAATATTAAATTATTCTCTACCTATGCTTCTACCGAAATGAGCACGGCTTTTACAGAATGTGAGCATGGGATAGGAGGGCATCATCATCCCGAGTTGATTATTGTTGAAGTTTTGGATGAAAATAATCAGCCGGTAAAAAATGGAGAATCTGGCGAGTTAACATTTACCACTTTAGGGATAGAGGCAATGCCTTTGATACGTTTTAAAACGGGCGATATTGTACAATTGCATACCGATCCGTGTTTGTGCGGTCGCAATACGTTACGGGTTGGACCAGTAATTGGAAGGAAACAGCAAATGATAAAATACAAAGGAACCACTTTATATCCTCCTGCGATGAATGATGTTTTGAATGATTTTGATGCCATTGAAAGTCATATCATAGAGATCTCGACCAATGAGTTAGGAACAGATGAGATTTTGATAAAAATAGCCGTTAAAGATCCAACAACAACTTTCTTACAGGAATTAAAAGATCATTTTAGAGCTAAATTGCGTGTAACTCCAAAAATTGAGTTTACTACAAATGAAGCTTTAAAGCCTTTAATCTTTAATCCGATGAGTAGAAAACCAATTCATTTTTTTGATAATAGAAAGAGTGTTTAGTTCCAGATAGGATTTCTTTTTTAAATTTTGTATATTGCTATCAGTTCTTTTCTGTTACAAAGACGTTTCTTGATTTTGATAGAGCGTTTGCAATTTTCTTACTGTAATTTGTTGGGTGAAGAAGTATTTATATATAATTCCCACCATAGTAAATTAGGCTGTTTGTTACTCAAAACATTTAATTGCAACTTATTTTTAAAGGATAATTCTTATAATATATGTGGTCTATATGACGACTCATGCTGCTTTTTGGAGCATTCATAACCAGATTTTCAAAATTGAGGCACTATTTCACAAAATAGTAGAATTAATTCTACAATTTTGCGGGATATTCGGCATGCGGGATTGATGAATTTATAAATTAGATGTTGTTATATTTGCACACATTGTTGTTGTACACATTGTTGTGTGGTAATAATGTCAAAATTTAATCGGGAAATATTGGTCTGAGAGATTAGGTAAAACTTGATGATGAAATTATTTTGTAAATCAATTTTTTCAAAATAGTGAAATTAAAATGGTTACTTATCTTTTTCTAAATGTTTTTACAAGTAATCGAAAGATTACTTGTAAAAACAAATAAAATTTAATTATAGAATATTTTACAATAAATAGCATTTTATGAAGGAGCTAAAATTTGAACATAGGAAAGTGATACATTATACTTTGTTAGCGTGTGTTGTTCTTTTGCAAATCATGGTAATTGTAATTTGGTATAATGAAAGCACCAATGAAACAAAAATGACAAAGGCTTTTGATGCTATATCTTCTTCGAATAAAGTATCACAGTTGGTAAATAAAGTCAGAAACCCGCTGGTTAATTCTCAAGAAAATTTTAATAATTATATCAATTATAAAGATGCTTCATCTTTAAGTAAGTATTCAGCCTCATTGTCTGAAATGAATTTGTTGTTAGATACTCTGAATCTAATGACAAAAGACAATATAGAGTTTAAAAATATTTTGAACAAAAAGACTAAAGCCGAAGATGAAATTCAAGCTTTAAAAACAACTATTAATTCCATTATAGAAAAACGAGTTAGTCCAAATTTAGTAGATGTTAGTGATCTTTTTAAATTTAAAAAATTTGAATTCAAGACGATTTTAGATGATATCAAAATTAGTTCCGATAAAAAGATAGATAGTGTTCAAAAAAAAGGACTATTCTCAAGACTGGGTAATGCATTGATAGGAAAACAGGATGTTCAAAAAGAGTGGTCGAATATTATTGTCACCATGAAATACAAAGATAAAGTGACATCTGGTAGTATTGAGAAACAAATCTCAGATGCGTTCATGACTACTAATAAGTATTATGAGAATGAATTCAGGAACTTGAAAAAAACTTTTATTAGTTTAAAAAATAAAGATTTAGGATTAATAAAGCTTAACAATGAGTTATTAAATTTAAGCCAAAAGATATTATCTGATTATGAAAATTCTGCTAAGGCACTTCAGGCAAGTAGCCAGAAAAATTTGCAGGATCAATATGAGTCAAATAAAACAGTTAGAAATTATTCGATAATAATAGTAACAGTTTTAATGTTGATAATTTCAATTATACTTTTCAGCTTTACACGATTGGCTTTTGAGTATGAAAAAAGATTAAGTGATGCTCAAAATCAAATACGTCAGAGCTTAAATTTTAAGAATAGAATTATGGGTATGATCAGTCATGAAGTTCGTTCGCCACTGAGTATAATATCTATTTTTAGTAAAAAAGTTAGTTCCTCAATTCAAGATACAGGTATAAAAGACGCTTTTAAATCTATTGAATTTACAACAAGTTCATTACTTCTTTTGACAAATCAAATCTTGGAGTATTCTAAAAATGAAGATTCCAGACTTGAATTAAAAAGCAAGAATATTAATTTAAAAACAGAAATAAATCAAATTATCTCTGCGGTAACTTCGTTAGTAGAAAGTAAAGGAAATAGAGTAAAAGTCAATTCTAATTTAGATTCAGATTACGAGGTATATTCAGATGCTACAAAAATCCATCAATTATTCTACAATATTATAGGTAATGCCAATAAGTTTACTGAGAATGGATTAATATCAATTGCGATTGATCTGGAAACTATTTCTGATTATGAAATGAATCTGAAAGTAGAAGTTATTGATACAGGTAGCGGTATTCCGGAAAATGATTTAAAGTATATTTTTGAATCGTATTACCAAGGGGCTGTATCAAATAATGTTAAAGATTTAGGAGTTGGTCTGGGGCTAAATCTTTGCAAAGAAATAATAGAATTATTTGATGGAGAGATTAATGTTGAAAGCGAAGAAAACAAAGGAACAAAAGTCGCTTTTAATTTGATGTTAAGTCAGGCATAAAACGAATAAAAAGAATATTGGATATGTTTTGTTGATTATAAAATGTTCGATAGGTAAAGGAGAAATAGCAAAATAGTTTAATCATAAGTTTATAAATGAGTACATCTGATAATTATTGTTTTTTAATCGCTGATGATCATAGCGTTGTTAGGCAAGGTTTATGTTTGCTGATTAAAGAGTTGTATGCTAATGCTAAAATTTATCATGCAGGAACTTTAAAAGATACTTTGGAAGTTTTAAAAGAAACAAGAGTTGATCTATTAATTCTAGACATAAATTTTCCTGATGGCAATAGTATAAATAGTTTGGAGGAACTAAAAAGTATTCAAAAAGATTTAAAAATTTTGATTTTCACGATGAATGATGAAGATATTTACGGTATGAGGTATCTGAATGGAGGAGCTTCTGGATATTTGAGTAAAGCAAGCTGTGAGGATGAAATGAAAGAAGCATTAAGTAGAATGATGATTTTCGGAAAATATTTAACATCAAATTTAAAAAGCAAAATTTCAGATCATTTTATCTCAAATAAGCCAATCAATCCTTTAGATCAATTATCTGCAAGAGAAGTCGAAGTAGCAAAATTATTAATAAAAGGGTACGGGAATTTAGAAATAACAAACTTGTTACAAATTAAAAACACTACAGTAAGTACATTTAAAAAAAGAATTTTCGAAAAACTGGAAATTGATAATGTAGCAGCTTTAATTGAACTTTTTCAGTTATACTTCGAAGATAAGAATTTGGCTTAATATATCCTTAAGCAATACTTTAAAGTAAAATTTACATAGAGTAATATTATTTAAAACAGCCAAAACAACATATATTAACGAGTTGTTTTGGCTGTTTTTGCTTTATTTTAAGTTAATAATTTCTTTGAAATCTTTATCTAGCATAGTATCCGGAACAGATTGAAGAATGCTTTTTTTAAGAGCTTGTATAATTTTTGTTTTTACAAAATGGCGATAAGTCACAAGCCCTATTTCCCTAACAGGTCTTGGTTTTTCAAATCTATTGAGTTTGCGTTTTTGTTCCTCATTCAGGGTAGTAATGGTCAATTCGGGTAATATGGTACATCCCATACGTAAATCAACCATCCTTTTTAATGTTTCAATACTTCCGGATTGATAATTAAGGTTTAAGCTGCTAGTGTCTTTTATTCGTAATTCACATAAATTAATGATTTGATTCCGCAAGCAATGACCTTCCTCCAGTAGCAGTAATTTGTTTGGATTTACATCTTTTGGGAGAATGTATTTTTTAGATTTATAAAGGGTGTCGCAGTCACTATAATAAAGGAACTCTTCATAGAATAAAGTTTCTTCTAATAGATCTTTGTCTAATAAAGGTACAGCCAAAAGACCAACATCTATATGCCCCTCTTTTAATTTTTCTTGTATTTCATTAGTGGTGTATTCATTTATGGTAAGAGAAACATTAGGATAAGTATCTAAAAAGCTTTTTAGAAATAAAGGCAATAAATAAGGAGCAAGAGAGGGGATGATACCAACTCGAAGTTCACCTTTAATTTCGCCACTATCTTCATGAATGATATCTTGAATTCTATAAATTTCCCTTAAAGCAACTTTGGCTTGTTCTATTATTTTTTTTCCAATGTCAGTAGGTTGAACAGGCTGTTTGCTTCTGTCAAATAGAATTACATTAAGTTCTTCTTCTAATTTTTTTATCATGGCACTCAAAGTTGCTTGTGTGATATAACATGATTCAGATGCTTTTAAAAAATGTCTGTGCTTATCTACTGCTAAAATGTACTCAAGTTGTTGAATATTCATGTGTTAGTTTTTGTCTATGTTTATATACAAAATATCAGTTTGAATCTATTGAATTACAAATATACATTTGCTGCACTAAATACAAAGTCATTATGAAGAAAAATTTAATTTTATGTGGCATACTACTTTCGGCAGGAGTTTTATTTGCACAACAGAAACAAATTACTACCAATACTGGGGCACCAGTTGGTGATAATCAGAATTCTAAGACTATTGGTCAAAACGGACAAGTCTTATTAGAGGATATCCATTTAATAGAAAAACTATCAGCATTTGATAGAGAGCGTATCCCGGAACGTGTTGTGCACGCACGTGGTACAGGAGCTTATGGTGAATTTGTGGCGTCTGGAGATTTTTCTAAATATACAAAGGCGGCCTTATTTCAAAAAGGAAAAACCACACCAGTATTTGTTCGATTTTCTACAGTGGTTCATGGTGTAGGATCACCAGAAACATTAAGAGATCCGAGAGGATTTGCTACCAAGTTTTATACAGAAGAAGGAAATTATGATTTGGTAGGAAATAATCTGCCAGTATTTTTTATTCGTGATGCTATGAAATTTCCAGATATGGTTCATGCATTTAAGCCATCTCCAGTATATAACAAGCAAGATGCAAATAGAGTTTTTGATTTCTTTAGCAATGTACCCGAAGGTACCCATATGCTAACCAGAGTATATTCTGATTATGGAACACCGGCAAATTATAGAGAAATGAATGGTTCAGGTGTACATGCCTTTAAATGGGTAAACAATAATGGAGAGGTAACTTATGTGAAGTATACTTGGAAATCTATGCAAGGAGAAAGAAACCTAACAGCCGAAGAGGCAAGTGTCATTCAAGCTAAAGATTTTCAGCATGCAACAGTAGACTTGTATGATAATATCAAAAAAGGGAATTTTCCATCGTGGGAATTGTATGTGCAATTTCTGAAGCCTTCTGAATTTGAAAAATTGGATATAAATCCATTAGATCCAACTAAAGTTTGGCCAGAGAGTATAGCTCCTTTACAGTTAGTTGGAAAAATGACATTGAATAAGATTCCAGCGAACTTTTTCCAAGAAGTAGAACAATCTGCTTTTTCACCAGGCACATTAGTTCCAGGAATAGAGCCGTCTGAAGATAAACTATTGCAGGGACGTTTGTTCTCATATTTTGATACACAGCGTTATAGATTAGGAGCTAATTTTCAGCAAATACCTGTAAACTCACCAAAAGTAGCTGTAGTGACCAATAATCAAGACGGAGCTTTTGCCACAAGAAAAACAAATGGAGATATTAACTATGAACCAAGTGCGTCACAAAATGGTTTTGTAGATAATGAGAAATTTGAATATTCTAAATCATCATTTGCAAATGTTGCAACTGTACAACAGAAGATCACTAAGCCAAATGATTTTAAACAAGCAGGGGAGTTTTATCGTTCGTTATCAGAAAAAGACAAGCAAAATCTAATTAAGAATCTTTCGGGTGATTTAATTAGTGTGACCAACAAAGATGTAGTACGTAAAATGGTTGGATACTTCTATATGGCAGATAGCGACTACGGAAAACGTCTGGCAAAGGAATTGAATTTGACTCGTGAAGAAGTAGAGAAGATGTTCTCAAAATAAGAAACAAGCAATGAAGAAAAGGTGTGTCTATATAGCAACAGTTTTAATTCTATTGTTTACCTCTTTTGTTTCAGCTCAAGAAGCCATTTTTGCAGCAGCTCGCAACAATAATACCCTATTGATGAATGAGCTGTTGCTAAATAATGCAGATATAAATAGTATAGACGAAAGAGGAAGTACAGCTTTGATAATAGCGTGTTACAATGACAATTATGAAGTTGCAAAATTGCTACTAGAAAAAGGGGCAAACCCTAATTGTCAAGATAAAATGGGGAATACTGCGCTAATGGGAGTTTGTTTTAAGCGACTCGATAAAATGGTTCAGTTATTATTGGAATACAAAACAGACATAGATCAGCAAAATTTTAATGGGGCAAATGCATTGATTTTTGCTGCAACTTTTGGAGCAGATACTATAATTAAGATTTTGATCGATAAAGGGGCTAATTTAAAAATACGGGATAATTACAATAAAACAGCATTAGATTATGCAATTATTCAGGAAAATCAAGAAATAGTGAAGTTGTTGATGCAGTAGCATCAAAATCATGAAAGAAGAAAGTCATTTCTAAAATCATAGGTATCATAAAGCGCCTATTCAGAAGTTATTAATCAAAAAATGTGTATTTATAGGACTCGCCTGTAGAATTAATTCTACAGGCAAATCATGATTGTTCTACAATTTATTATTGCAACAGAAATTACATTTGTAATGTATTTTGATCATATATAATAAGTCATTTGACGTAATGAAGTTTAGAAGATTTAAAATGTTTTATTGATGTGAGTATTAAATTTTTACAACATTTTAAGTGTATTTTGTTATTTTTTTTAAGCAGATTTTTATTAAAATATATTGTAGTATTTTTCTATATCTATCTGATTTAAAGTGAATTATTGTTCTTGGAAATGCTTTTTATAGAATAAATTATTTACATTTGTTGCCCCAAATTAGATAATTGAAGTTTTGTTTAAGATAAATTGTGAATTCATAATTCAAAGATTATTCACATTATTTTATATAAAATTTTGCATTCCCAATCTGTTTTTTTTTATAAAAACAATTAATAAGAAGACCTAACCTTTTTATTGATCGGGACAAATTTTGTTATTGAAAATTTTCTTTAGAATAATTGGAAATGGCTTGAATCCAATTTTTATTCTAGCATAAATAGTGTAGGGAATTAATGGTAATAATAAACCAATTCCAAATGGTGATATTAGGCTTTAATGATGTTTTTGTCAATTGTGACAGAAGTTTTTAAAGGTTTTTTAGATAATTAGAAATTTTAGAAATACTTATAACTTAAATAAGTATGGATAATAACATCTTAATAATGACCCTGTTATGGGATATAAACGATAATATTAAATTTTAAATTTATTTATATGTTAAAATGTTTACTCAAGTTTATTAATCAAAGCAAGACCGCATTTCAAATGGGGTTGGTTCTTTTATTATTTCTTCTTGGAGTCCAAGAAAAAGTAAGTGCTCAGAACTGTACGGCAAATGCAGGAGGTAATACAACTATTTGTGGTGATGCAGCAACATTAACAGGTACAGTTTCAGGTGTTCTTGGGGCAGGTACTGCTACCTGGACATTAGTGTCAGGCCCTACTACACCAACAATTGTTTCACCAAATTCCTTGATTACAAATGTCACAGGAATGACGGCAGATGGGAGTTATGTTTTCAAACTTTCTTACCCTTGTGGTACAGGAATTTCAGAATCCCAAGTTACAATTACAGCACATCCGAGACCTGCTTCTTTTACAGCAGGAGCTGATGTAACAGGTATATGCTCTACAACAGGAACAACGCCTTTGGCAGGTGTAATACCTTCTGGTTTTACTGGTTCTTGGCAGGCAAGACAGATAACTGCTTATGAAAAATATACGATTACCCAATCTACAAATTCATCTTTTAGCAGTACAACTTCGGCAACACCAACTTTTTCGTTGATTAATAAAGCAAACCATGAAGTAGATCCTGCTTATTACACTATATTGACAATCACATCATCTGATGGTGTATGTAGTTATACAGATGAAGCCAAGGTTGTATTTTGTCCTAATCCACTAATAAATGTTCCTGCCACTGCGTCTAGTTGTGTATCTGCAGGTTCTCAGGCATTTATAGATTTGACAGCTGCTCCTTTTTTTAATTCTAATACACCTAATTCTGCTGGAAAAGTAGCAGCAACGTATACTCTTACTGCAACAAGCCAGCCTGCGGGGGCTAATATTGATTTAGCAGAAATTGATGGTTCCCGAATGTATTTTAGTGGTGCTAATATCAGTGGAGTTTATGTTTTTACGATTGATATAACAACTTGCTGTGGTACTAATACAGTAGGTCCAATTACATACACAAATAATGGAGCACCTCCAAAAGCTGTTAATTTTCAACCAACCGGACATGGTGCCCCTGAACAATTAGCACTGTATTCGTTCGGAGGTTCAGCTGGAGAAGTTCACTGCGGTGTTGCAGGTACAAGTACCCCAGAATTATTCTATTTTGATTTAGACCCTTCAGATTCTCCAACAGTTGTCACTACAATTACCAGTGCAGGAATACTTCCTACAGGTGCAAGCACACCTATTATCACGCTTAATGGTGCTGGTACAATGAGTAGATCAGTATCTGTAGATCCAGGAGCAAGTGGTTGGAAAGTAGGTACTTATAGTTTTAATGTGAGTGCTACTATGGGAACTTGTGGCATTAGTCAAACCTATTATATACACATTGCAGATGGTAATAGACCAGCTTTAAGTGTTCCAAATGTTTCTATCTGCTATCCAGGTTCTGGTGCTTCATCAGCAACAATTACTTTACCGGCAGTATATAAAGGTGTGGTAGATCCTAGTTATTTTCAAGATTTTGGAGGTAGTTATAATTTTACAGTATTATCTCAACCTGCTGGTTCAGGTACTGTGACTTTTGAAGGTCAAGCACAAAGAAGTTTGACAAGCACTTCTACCGTAATTTCTAATTTGACTATGCCGGGTGATTATGTGATTAGATTGACACCTTTTAATGGGAATGGAGTAGGACCATTTATAGAACAAGAGTATGCTTGTTCAGGAATTGCTGGACCACTACAAACGGATTTTACAATTCATGTTGACGAGACAATAAATGCTAACGCTGGTGCTAATCAAACGGTTAGTTGTTCTTCTGGTCTTGCATTGCAAGGGAATAGTGTAGGATCAACTGGCTCAACAGGTCTCTGGACAGTAGTTAGTGTTCCTGCTGGAGCAGCAACACCTACTATACTTAATCCAACCAATAACATTGCTGTTGTTACTGGTATTAATACTATTGGGATCTATACCTTTAGATGGACTATAACCAGTGCCCATGGAGTTTGTACTAGTTCTAGTGATGTATCGCATGATGTTCAGAAATTGGCTCCTGATACACCAACAACTACTGTTGTTCAACCAACTTGTAGTACGGCAACAGGATCTATTACGGTTACTAATCCTGCACCAAGTGCAGATATAGAATATAGTATTGATAATGGAGGAACATTCCAAGTTAGTAATATATTCCCATCTCTTGCTGTGGGTACTTATCAAGTTGTTGTTAAGTCTTTTTCTATTGGATGTAATTCTTTGCCAAAAGAAGAGATATTAGCTCTACCAACTAATTGTACTGATTTAGCTGTATCAAAAGTGGTTGATAATGCTACTCCTACAGTAGGTACGAATGTAGTTTTCACAATAACGGCAACCAATAACGGACCTAATGCTGCAACAGGAGTATCTGTAGCAGATACACTTCCGGCTGGTTACACATTTGTAAGTGCATCACCATCAGCAGGAACATCATGGACAGCACCAAACTGGACGATAGGGAATTTAGCAAATGGAGCGAATGCCACTTTAGCGATAACGGCAACAGTAAACGCTACAGGCCCTTATGGCAATACGGCTACAATTACTGGAAATGAAACTGATATAAATTCAGCAAATAATACATCAACATCTACGCCAGTACCAGTTGCGAGTACTGATCTAGCGGTGACAAAAGTGGTTGATATCACTAATCCAACAGTAGGTACAAATGTAGTTTTCACAATAACGGCAACCAATAATGGACCAAGTGCTGCAACAGGAGTATCTGTAGCAGATACACTTCCGGCAGGTTACACATTTGTAAGTGCATCACCGTCAGCAGGAACAACATGGACAGCACCAAACTGGACGATAGGAAATTTAGCAAATGGAGCAAATGCTGTTTTAACGATAACGGCAACAGTAAATGCTACAGGACCTTATGCCAACACGGCAACAATTACAGGAACTGAAAACGATCCTACACCAGCAAATAATACAGCAACATCAACGCCAGTTCCAGTTGCAAGTACTGATCTGGCGGTGACAAAAGTGTCTAATAATCCTACACCTGCAGTAGGAACAAATGTTGTTTTCACAATAACAGCAACCAATAATGGACCTAGTGCTGCAACAGGAGTATCTGTGGCAGATACACTTCCGGCAGGTTACACGTTTGTGAGTGCATCACCATCAGCGGGAACAACATGGACAGCACCAAACTGGACAATAGGAAACTTAGCGAATGGGGCAAATGCCACTTTAACGATAACGGCAACAGTAAATGCTACAGGACCTTATGCCAATACGGCAACAATTACAGGAACTGAAAACGATCCTACACCGGCTAATAATACATCAACATCTACGCCAACACCAGTTCCGAGTACGGATCTAGCGGTGACAAAAGTGTCTAATATTGCTAATCCTACAGTTGGTACAAATGTTATTTTCACAATAACGGCAACCAATAATGGCCCTAGTGCTGCAACAGGAGTATCTGTAGCAGATACACTTCCGGCAGGATACACTTTTGTAAGTGCATCACCGTCAGCGGGAACAACTTGGACAGCACCAAACTGGACAATAGGAAATTTAGCGAATGGAGCGAATGCTGTTTTAACGATTACAGCCACAGTAAACGCAACAGGACCTTATGCTAATACAGCAACAATTACAGGAACTGAAAACGATCCTACACCAGCCAATAATACAGCAACATCTACGCCTGCACCAATGGGAAGTGCAGATCTTGCAGTGACAAAAACAGTAAATAATCCGACACCAACAGTAGGTACAAATGTTGTTTTCACAATAACGGCAACCAATAATGGTCCTAGTGCTGCAACAGGAGTATCTGTAGCAGATACACTTCCGGCAGGATACACTTTTGTAAGTGCAGCACCGGCAGCAGGAACAACTTGGACAGCACCAAACTGGACGATAGGAAATTTAGCGAATGGAGCAAATGCTATTTTAACGATAACAGCAACAGTAAATGCTACAGGACCTTATGCTAATACAGCAACAATAACAGGAACTGAAACTGATCCTACACCAGCCAATAATACAGCAACATCTACACCTACACCAGTAGCAAGTGCAGATTTAGCAGTGACAAAAACAGTAAATAATCCGACACCAACAGTAGGAACAAATGTTATTTTCACAATAACGGCAACCAATAATGGCCCAAGTGCTGCAACAGGGGTATCTGTAGCAGATACACTTCCAGCTGGTTACACTTTTGTGAGTGCATCACCATCAGCGGGAACAACATGGACAGCACCAAACTGGACAATAGGAAATTTAGCAAGTGGAGCAAATGCTGTTTTAACGATAACAGCTACAGTAAACGCTACAGGACCATATGCTAATACGGCAACAATAACAGGAACTGAAAACGATCCTACACCAGCAAATAATACAGCAACATCTACACCTACACCAGTAGCAAGTACAGATCTAGTCGTATCAAAAGTGTCTAATATTGCTAACCCTACAGTAGGTACGAATGTTATTTTCACAATAACGGCAACTAATAATGGTCCTAGTGCTGCAACAGGAGTATCTGTGGCAGATACACTTCCGGCAGGTTACACTTTTGTAAGTGCAACACCATCAGCAGGAACAACATGGACAGCCCCAAACTGGGCGATAGGAAATTTAGCGAATGGAGCGAATGCCACTTTAGCGATAACAGCAACAGTAAACGCTACAGGACCTTATGGCAACACGGCAACAATTACAGGAACTGAAAACGATCCTACACCGGCAAATAATACATCAACGTCTACACCAACACCAGTTGCGAGTACGGATCTAGTGGTGACAAAAGTGGTTGATATTGCTAACCCTACAGTTGGAACAAATGTTGTTTTCACAATAACGGCAACCAATAACGGACCAAGTGCTGCAACAGGGGTATCTGTGGCAGATACACTTCCGGCAGGTTACACATTTGTAAGTGCAACACCATCAGCAGGAACATCATGGACAGCACCAAACTGGACAATAGGAAATTTAGCGAATGGTGCGAATGCCACTTTAACGATAACTGCAACAGTAAATGCTACAGGACCTTATGCCAATACGGCAACAATTACAGGAACTGAAAACGATCCTACACCGGCCAATAACACATCAACGTCTACACCTACACCAGTTGCGAGTACGGATCTAGCGGTGACAAAAGTGTCTAATATTGCTAATCCTACAGTTGGTGCAAATGTTGTTTTCACAATAACAGCAACGAATAATGGTCCTAGTGCTGCAACAGGGGTATCTGTAGCAGATACACTTCCAGCTGGTTACACTTTTGTGAGTGCATCACCATCAGCAGGAACAACATGGACAGCACCAAATTGGGCTATAGGAAACTTAGCGAATGGAGCAAATGCCACTTTAACAATAACGGCAACAGTAAACGCTGTAGGACCTTATGCCAACACGGCAACAATTACAGGAAATGAAAATGATCCTACACCAGCAAATAATACAGCAACATCTACACCTACACCAGTAGCAAGTACAGATCTAGCCGTATCAAAAGTGTCTAATATTGCTAACCCTACAGTAGGTACGAATGTTGTTTTCACAATATCGGCAACCAATAATGGACCAAGTGCCGCAACAGGAGTAACTGTAGCAGATGTACTTCCGGCAGGTTATACTTTTGTAAGTGCAACACCATCAGCAGGAACAACATGGACAGCACCGAACTGGGCGATAGGAAACTTAGCGAATGGAGCGAATGCCACTTTAATAATAACGGCAACAGTAAACGCAACAGGACCATACGCTAATACAGCAACAATTACTGGAAATGAAAATGATCCTACTCTAGGGAATAATACATCAACATCTACGCCTACACCAGTTGCAAGTACTGATTTAGCAGTGATAAAAACGGTTGATAATGCTAACCCTACAGTAGGTACGAATGTTGTTTTCACAATATCGGCAACCAATAATGGCCCTAGTGCTGCAACAGGAGTAACTGTAGCAGATGTACTTCCGGCAGGATACATTTTTGTGAGTGCAACACCAGTAGCAGGAACAACATGGACAGCACCGAATTGGACAATAGGAAATTTAGCGAATGGAGCGAATGCTATTTTAACAATAACGGCAACTGTAAATGCTACAGGGCCTTATGCCAACACGGCAACAATAACAGGAAATGAAAATGATCCTACACTAGCTAATAATACATCAACATCTACTGCAACACCATTAGCTACTAATCCATCTATAACCCTTGTAAAAACAGCAGTGTTTAATGATGAGAATAACGATGGTTACGCGCAAGTGGGAGAAACTATTACCTATAATTTTACAGTAACCAATACAGGTGATACTGCGTTGGACAAAATTAATATAACAGACCCACTACCTGGAATTACCCTTAAGGGTGGACCAATAAGTTTGTCAGTAGGACAATCTGATAGTTCAAGTTTTGTAGGAGTCTATGCTTTAACACAAGCAGATATTAATTTAGGAACTGTATCTAATCAAGCGAAGGTAACAGGTACAGATCCAAAAGGAACTATTGTAAGTGATCTTTCAAATGATAGTAATGCTATAGGTGATAATCCAACTGTATTGCCAATTACAGGATGTGTGATTGAAGTGTTTAATGCTTTATCACCAAATGGAGATGGAGAAAATGATGCTCTTTATATTCGTGGAATAGAATGTTATCCTGATAACACTCTGGAAGTTTATAATCGTTGGGGAGTTTTAGTATATGAGCGTGACCATTACAACAATACTGATGGACCTTTTAAAGGTATTTCAGAAGGACGTGTAACGGTTAATCAATCTGAGGAATTGCCTGTAGGAACTTACTATTATGTTATTAAATATAGAGATAGTAATTCTTCAACATACAAAAAAGCAGGTTACTTATATATTAATAGAAAATAGATAAATCTAATTCCTGAGAGTCATATACTCTCAGGAATTATAAAAACATAAACAGATGAAAAAAGAAATAATCGGATTGGTTTTGATACTTTTCTCAAGCTTAATTCATGCCCAACAGGATACTCAGTTTACACAATATATGTATAATACTATCAACATCAACCCTGCTTATGCAGGATCGAGAGGAGTAATGAGTGTGTTTGCTTTGCACCGTACTCAATGGGTAGGTTTAGATGGGGCTCCAGTAACCAATTCAGCCTCGATAAACACTCCTATAAGTAATAGTAATTTGGGGATAGGAGTATCATTTATAAATGACAGGATAGGACCTGCAGACGAGAACAATCTTGCTTTAGATTTATCTTACACTATTCCAGTGTCAGAAAGCTACAAATTGTCTTTCGGGTTAAAAGCATCAGCAAACTTGTTAAATGTTGATTTTACAAAACTGAATCAATATGATAAGAATGATTATGATTTTGAAACGAACATAGATAATAAATTTTCTCCTAATATCGGAGTAGGGTTTTATTTGCATTCAGACAAAACCTATGTAGGTTTATCAGCCCCAAATTTATTGGAGACAAAACATTTTGATAAAAATGCCAGTTCAGGAGCAACTAGTCATATAGCCAAAGAGAATATCACAGGTTATTTAATTGCTGGACATGTATTTGATTTGAGTACAGAAGTAAAGTTCAAACCGGCAGTACTTACAAAGTATGTATCCGGAGCTCCTTTGCAAGTTGATTTGTCCGGAAACTTTTTGATACACGAAAAGTTGGTGTTAGGAGTAGCCTATAGATGGAGTGCTGCAGTAAGTGCTTTAGCAGGTTTCCAAGTGTCGGATTCTTGGTTCATAGGATATGCATATGATTATGAAACTACCCAATTGTCACATTACAATTCAGGTTCACATGAAATCTTCTTAAGATACGAATTCCTTAATAAGTTCGATAGAATAATATCTCCAAGATTCTTTTAATATTAGCTACTATGGAAATTAAAAAATTACTTTATAGTATCCTTTTTAGTAGTGCTCTTGTGATGCAAGGGTATTCACAAAAGGCTGGTGTGGCTTCGGCCGATAAAAAATACGATCGTTATGCCTATGTTGATGCTATTGCCACCTATGAGCGAATAGCCAATAAAGGATATAAAGACAGTGATATGTTTCGAAAATTAGGGAACGCCTATTATTTTAATGCCAAATTAGAGGAAGCGGGAAAATGGTATGAGCAGCTATTTGGAATGAACGAGGAACAAGAACCCGAATATTATTATAGATATTCCCAATGTTTGAAAGCAATGGGAGATTATGCAAAAGCTGATAAGTTCTTGGAACAATTTAATCAAAAGTCGGGGAATGATTTAAGAGGGAAGCTTTTTTTAAACAATAAAAACTACCTTCAGGAAATCAAAGCCAACTCTGGACGCTTTTTTATAGAAGATGCAGGGATTAACTCTAAATTTTCGGATTACGGAAGTTCATTTTTAGATAATAAGCTGGTATTTGCATCAGCAAGAGATACAGGTGGTATAACTAAAAAAGTATTTAAATGGAACAACCAATCGTTTACGAATCTCTATACTGCTGATGTTGATTTAGATGGGAATTTAAGTAAACCAGTACGATTTGATAAGAACATTAGATCTAAGTTTCATGAATCGACACCCGTTTTTACCAAAGACGGTAAAACAATGTATTTCACCAGAAATAACTTTTTGGGAGGTAAGAGAGGAAAAGATATCAATAAAAACACTTTGCTTAAATTGTATAAAGCAAGTTTAAATAATGAAGGAGTGTGGGGTGATGTTGTTGAGTTACCATTTAATAGTAATGAGTATAGTTTAGCACATCCAGCACTTAGTGCAGATGATAAAACGTTATATTTTGCTTCAGATATGCCTGGAACATTAGGACAGTCTGATTTGTTCAAAGTGGCAATCAATAGTGACGGTAGCTTTGGGAAACCAGAAAATCTTGGAAACAAAGTAAATACTGAAGGAAGAGAAACTTTTCCTTTTATAAGTGCTGATAATGAGTTGTATTATGCAACTGATGGACATCCAGGATTAGGAGGTTTGGATATATTTGTTGCTACTATTGCTAGCGATGGAACAATCTCTAACCCTCAAAACGTGGGAGAACCAGTAAATGGAAAAACAGATGATTTCGCCTTTTTTATTGACAGCAAAAGCAGAAAAGGATATTTTACATCAAACAGAGAAGGAGGAAAAGGATATGATGATATTTACAAATTCACAGAGACCAAGAAGCTTATCTGCGAACAGGAATTAGAAGGAATTATAACAGATAAGGCCGATGGGAAATTGCTACCAAATACACAGCTAATTTTATTGGATAGTAAGTTCAAAGAATTACAACAAACTACTTCAGATAGTAACGCACATTATACATTTGCGGTTAATTGTGGAGAGGTATATTATGTACGAGCAATTAGAACAGATTACGAGACCAAAGAACAAAAAGCAACTATTGGAAAAGAATCTGGAAAAACCAATCTGCCAATTGAATTAGAGAAATCTATATGTAAAGTAACTGTTGGTGATGACTTGGCTAAATGTTTTGGTATAAAAATGATCTACTTTGATTTAGATAAATCATTTGTTCGTAAAGAAGCTGCTCTTGAGTTAGAGAAAATTCTAGATGTTATGAAGCAATATCCACAAATGAAAATAGACATTCGTTCGCATACTGATAGCCGACAAACTAATGCTTATAATGAAAAGCTTTCGGATAGAAGAGCTAAAGCAACAGTTGCATGGTTAGTTAAAAACGGAATAGCTGCCGAACGATTAACAGGTAAAGGATATGGTGAATCTCAATTAGTAAATCATTGTGCAGATAATGTAAAATGTACTGAAGAAGAACATCAAGCAAACAGACGAAGTGAATTTATTATTAGTGCAATGTAAAACAAACGCTCTCTCTATATTTAATTTTATTATTTAATTTGTTTGTATTATTAGTTCAGGTAGTATCTATTTACTTTAATGTATGATAATAAGTAAGTAGAGTGTTGTTCTAGGTGGTACTGGTTGCAACTGCCTGACCGATAATATAGTTTTACGTTTGCCGACTCCTCAATTTCTATAATGAAATTGGGGAGTTTTTTATTTTCATTTAGTTGAGAATTAAGAATTATTTGATCTTATAAAAGTATTAGAAAAATAGATTTTTCATCCCTATTTTATAAAGTATCATTATTGAGACTACAAGATTTTTGAGTTGACAGTTGGATAATGGATTCAGCTAAAATTTAAAACTACACATAAATTAATACCTTTTTTTGATTAATTTTATAGGGCTATCATTACTATAAACTGATTTAGAGGATAATAGTTGCTGGTATTGCCTTATTTATTTTGTTATTCATATTCATAAAAGGATTCTCCAATTTTAAATTTTGAAATTATGCTGCAAAATATACTATTAGAACGTAAAATTTATGCTTCGGAAGAGCATAAAATGATGAAAGCAATGATTCAGGATTTTATTGCAAATGATATTATAGATCAATTAGAGGTGTGGGAGAAAAACGGTATGGTATCCCGTGAAATATGGAAGAAGGCAGGGGAGTTGGGACTATTATGTCTGGATATGCCGGAAATATATGGAGGAGGTGGATTGAATTTTACATTTAATTCCCTACTTATCGAAGAGTTTGCCAAAAAGGGAATAACCGGTCCGGGTTTTTCACTGCATTCGGACATAGTGGCTCCCTATTTATTAAAATATGGCACAGAAGCACAAAAACAAAAGTATTTGCCACTAATGGCAACGGGGGAAATTATTACAGCAATAGGAATGACAGAGCCTAATTGCGGAAGTGACTTAAAGGCCCTTCGTACAACAGCCGAAGACAAAGGAGATTATTATCTGGTGAATGGTCAAAAAACTTTTATCACGAATGGTTTTATGTGTGATATGGCTATTGTGGCTGTAAAAACAAATCATAATACGGATAAGGAAGGGATTACTTTACTTATTGTAGAATCAACAATGGAAGGATTCAGTAAAGGAGTTCCCCTCAAAAAAATAGGAATGAAATCTCAAGATACAGCTGAACTGTTTTTTGATAATGTAAAAGTACCCAAGGAGAACCGATTAGGAGATGAAAATGCAGGATTTAAAATCATGATGCAGGAATTGGCTCGGGAGCGATTAACAGTTGGAATTATGGCTGTAGCCACAGCCGAAGGAGCTATTGAAAACACAATTGCCTATACAACGGAACGTACCGCTTTTGAAAAACCTATAGCAGGATTTCAAAATACTCAATTCAAGTTGGCAGAATGTGCCACTCAAATGCAAATGCATCAAGCTTTTATGGATCGATGTATTGAATTATTGATAGATCATAAATTAACAACCGAAAGTGCTTCTATGATTAAATATTCGGCAACAGATATGTGTGGTCAAGTTGTTGATGAATGTTTGCAATTATTTGGAGGCTATGGCTATATGTGGGATTACCCAATTGCTCATATGTATGCAGATAATCGTGTAGCTCGCATTTATGCCGGAACGAATGAAATCATGAAAATACTTATAGCACGTGGATTGTTTAAAGATGAATTGAAATAATGGAAGAGGAATTAAAAGAGTACAAAGTAATATCAGTCATGAAAGTGCAATGGGGCGATATGGATGCTTACCAACATGTGAATAATGTAGTCTACGTAAGATGGGGAGAAAATGCACGAATTGATTATTTACACGCCTTAGAAGAATTCTCTTTAGCTTCTGGAAAAATTGATTTGAGCCCTATATTGGCTTTTCAATCGGTAAAATACATTAGCCCATTGGTGTATCCGGATACTATTTTTATAGGCACCAAAACTGATGAAATAAAAGAAGATAGAATCGTGCTAAAATCTTTTTATTACAGTGAAAAACAACAAAAATTGGTGGCTATAAAGACACATGACGTAGTACTTTTTGACTACCAAAAACAAAGAAAAATGCTGGTTCCTGATGAGTTAATTCAATTAATTAATGAGTTTGAGCAAAGATGATTATTTCTTGAATCTTTTTATGGATAGATAAAAAACTAAATATACTCACTAAAATGTTCATTCATAATATCTTGTATCATGTTTAATGTTAGTATCTTGTTTTTGAAATTAGAAATAGCATCATAAGTTTGGGCTCTAGTCCTGTCATCTGAGTTGAAGGAGCTGGTAAGCATAACAATCACTGTGTCATCTTTTTTGTAGTTGTCTAATGCTTCATATGCTTCTATAAATTCCCAACCGTCCATCACAGGCATATTGATATCAAGAAAAATTAATTGGGGTTGTGTGAATTTTTCAGACTCAATACTTTCATGTTCTCCGTTTTTAGTTAGAAAAGCTAAGGCTTCTTCACCATTAAGGACTATTTCAATTCTATCTGTTATCCCAGATTTTTTAATCAACATATTGTTTATGAAATTGGTAGCGCTATCATCGTCGATTAATAATACACAGTCTAGTTTTTTTTTCATATATCGTTCTTATTTTAATGGTGAAACCTATGTTTTTTTTCGATTAGTTTTTCTAAGCTATTGAAATTTTTGGAATTGTAAATTTAAAATCTGATCCTTCTCCCAGTATTGATTCTATCCAGATTGATCCTCCATGTAATGCTATTATTTTTTTGCATTGTGCTAAACCAATTCCTGTTCCTTCATAATCTTCCCGATTATGTACCCTTTTAAAGATAATGAAAACTTTATCGTAATGTTTTTCATCAATCCCAATTCCGTTGTCTTTTACTGAAAAAAGCCAATCATTTTTTTGTTCTTTGGCGGTAATTGTAATCTGAGGAGTCACATCTTTTTTTCGGAATTTAATAGCATTAGCAATTAGGTTCTGAAAAAGCAATCTGATTCCGAGTGGATATCCATTTATATGAGGTAAGTTATCTATTGTAATCTGAACATTGTTTTTATCGATAGATACTTTTAAATCAGCAAGAATATCGTTTAATATTTGATTGCAATCAATTCCGGATAAATTGCTTTCTCTGCCAATTCTGGAATATTCCAATAAGCCCCTAACCAATTCCTGCATTCGAGTAGAGGACTCAAAGATAAAATTGAGATATTGTTTTCCTTGATCGTCAAGTATATCTCGGTATTCATCAGTAATAAGGTCTGAAAAGCATTTTAGGGTAATCAGGGGTTCCTGTAAATCATGTGAAGTCACATAGGCAAATTGCTCCAATTCTTTATTTTGAACTTGTAATCTGGTATTTTGATTCGCAATTTCAATTTCATTAATTTTTCTTTGGGTTATATCTCTAATTACTCCATCAATATGGCTTTGATTGCCTTTTGCATCATAAATTAGCTTTGAACTGACAGAAACATTGCGTACTTCTCCTTTCTTCGTTTTTAACTCTAATTCATAGTCTAGAACTTCTCCTTTTTTATATAATGTTTTAAGATATGGAATCCTCTGTTCGGGTTTATAAAAAAATGTAATGGCATTAACACCTATAATTTCTTCTCTAGTGTAACCAGATAGTGTTTCGCAGGAAGGGCTTATCTCCATAACCAGATCATTATTCAATGAAGTCTGAAAGAAAACATCCTGTACATTTTCAAAAATTGAACGGTATTTTTCCTCACTCTTTTTTAGGGCTTCTTCCGATTTTTTACGATCGTTAACATTTCTCAAAGCTCCTTCTATATATCTTTTACCATCACTGCCTAAAATTGATCGGGCATTTACCGAAATGTATAATATCTCATCAAATTTGGTTTTCATCTGGATTACAAAATCGGTAACCTCATTGTAGGTTAATAGAGTTTCTAGAAAATTTTCTCTTTCTTTTGGGTTTACATAATAGGAGACAATAGAAGTTCCTATAAGTTCTTCTCTGGTATATCCGGTATGCTGCAGTATAGAGGGACTTATGTCTAAGACTACACCATCAAAGTTACTCTGAAAGAATACATCTTGGATATTCTCAAAAATAGTACGGTATTTTTCTTCACTCTTTCTGAGAGCTTCTTCTGTTTTTTTGCGTTCAGTAACATCTCTCAGTACGGATTCTATATGGGTAGGGTTGCCCTCTGAGTCAAATAGTAGTGTAGCATCAATTGTAACATCTATTATTTTTCCGCTTTTATGGGAGGTCTGTGTTTCAAAACCTTTTATCTTACTGTTTTTCTTTAGAGCATCTAGAAATAAATTTCGATTGCCCGAAATATAAATAGATTCTGCATTAGAGCCGATTAATTCTATTGGATCATAACCGGTAACAGCTTTAACAGATGGACTGATTTCAATAAAAGTTCCGTCCATTTTGGTAATATAAAAGACATCCTGTACGTTTTCAAAAACGGAACGGTATTTTTCTTCACTCTTTCTTAAAGCTTCGGCGGCTTTTATTTTATCAGTAATGTTTAGGGAAAAAACGGTGGCTCCTATGATTTCATCTTTCTGATTTATAATTGGACTGCATTTTATTTCCCAATAGGTTGAATCTTTTTTGTTTTCATCAATGATACTAAAGTTTTTACCTTCAAAAACTTTATCGAATTCATTTTGGTATCTTTTTTTGTCTTCTGGATTTTCAATGCAATCTAGAAGACTCATTCCTTTTTCAATGATAATATTATATTTCTGTATTATCAGTGATTGGTGTAAATGATTAAAACTTAGATATTCGTAGTCTCGATTAATAGAATAAATACTAATGTCTTTCGGACTTTCGATGGTAGATTGCAAGATGCCTTGTTTTTTTTGAAGTTCATCCATCATTTGCATGCTTTCAATAGTTTTTCCCAAAATATCGGAAACAGATTTTAATAGATTTCCTTCTTCTAATAAGAATGGACCTTCGTATTCTACTGGTTTTTCCTCTAGATAATACACTCCAATTTTTCCAAGGTTTTTTCCCTCTACAAAAATGTCACATTCCTGAGACCATTTTGTTTTCCTGAAGTTGGGCATAGTATACACTGATCCCATTAAGGAGATACTACAAGTTGTTATTTCGGGAAACTGGTATCCATTGACGATAACCGGAAGGCTTTTTTTGATGATTTTTTCCAGTGAAATATCCTTTTTTTGAGTAATCTCGGAGATTGTATGAAGACATTTGAGTTCCTTAACACGCTCATTTAGCGAGTGTGCCTGCTTTTTAAGATTTTCATCAGCAAGTTTTCGTTCAGAAATAACCCCAGCAAAAAGCAAAGTTGTGACAGTCGAAATGCTTAGGAAAAAATCCAAATATAGTATGGAATCATTACTGTTCATCATTACAAATGGCCCAATTCCTAAACAGGTTACAATTACTGAAAAGATAGCAAAAATTAGAATAATAACAGTAGTAAACCGTAAATCAAAATGATAAGCAGTTATCAATAAAACGGTTAAAATAAGGTATTTACTTTCTTTTGTATAGTGAAAAATTACTAAACTCAAGGCAATGATTAATGTTATCATTCCAATCAATTTCAGTAGATAATTCAGATCTAATTTGATTGAATTTTTATAGAACCAAGCAAGGATAAAAGGGGCAAGAATAATAAATCCTATGGCATCTCCTAAAAACCAGGTTGTAAAAGTATATACAATTTCCAGCTCCTGTACGTGTCCAGCCATAAATAAGAAAGATACTCCTATTATGGAATTTATAGAGCAAGCTACAAATAACCCAATAATAAGGAATAACAAAATGTTTTTTCCGTTTTTTAATGGGTATTCTCCTTTAGTATATTTTTCTATTAATGAAATGCCTATGGCTGTAGCAAATGTAGTTCCTAAAGCGATTAAAGAGGTAAGCAAAAATATTTTTAGAAAAGAATCTTCATTTGTCTGAGAAGCCTGATTGAAGAGAATCATATTTGTTGCAAAAGATCCCAGCCAAATGGCAAAAAGCATTCTGCGTCCCAAAATAAGAACTGAAGCAATCGCCAAGCCAATCGACGGATATATTGGTGAAACGTTACCAGGAGAAATCGAAAACAATAAACTCACGCGGGCAATTAAAACATAGAACAGAGCAATTGTTAGAATAGCAATTGGTTCTGAATTTAAAAAAGGCGGTATATGATATTCTCCTTCTGGTTTGTTTTTCATTGTTTGGGTCATTTATAGACTTATTCTTTCTAAAGAATTCAAGAAAAATAGGCTCTTGAAATCGATATGTTTATACATAAGTAATAGTAAAAACAACAACAACTTAAAATAGGATAATTATGTACAGCTAAAATGTCTCAAATGCATTTCTAATACTTATGATTTTTTTTGGCTAAAGTCTAAAATTAGTAAAAATATATTTTCTAATCTGCGAAAGGTTCGAAAAATTAGTAAAAATATTCCTGTAAGTGCTTCAGTAATCATATGTTATAAAAGACTAGGGAGCTCTAAGTATATATGTTTTAATTAAAGAGATTAATATTTCTGAGTCTGATTAAAAAAAGCACAATGAGAATGATCATAATGATTCTCATTGTGCTTTTATAGATATTTATCTTTTGAGGACAGTCCTTTTATATTGGGACAGCGATTCCTATTTTATATTTGAACCTTAATCCGTTTGGAAATTGATCTTCTTCTTTTAAAATTTCTTTGGTTTTTTTAGAAATCCAAAATCGTTGAATAGAAACACCATTTTTTGGATCTTCCTCTCGATGTTCCATTATCCAACAAGCTATTTTTTTACCGTTATTATCAAATAGAGTTTCAGTATCTATAATTTTATAATAAGCAGTTACAGCATTACCAAAACCAGGATCGTAAAAAGGAACTGCTAAAGTTCGATTTAATTTAAAAGGCAGTGTTGGGAAAAGAACTAAATCAGAATGCCAATTAAGGTTAAATTGTTTTGAAGAAGTTTCAAACTCGTTAGTTATTTTAGATTTTATAGTATCATTTACAGTGCCATCAAAAGAAACTTTTTTTGACATAAAGTCAAATTTCATAGTGTATCCTAGTCTTTTCCACCATGTTTCATGATATAGTGTTGAGGCATCTGTGTTATCTAATACTGTAGTAGCAGTATGTGCCATACCATCTACATCCCATTGCTGTTTAATTTCAAATGCCTTTTTATTCTGATAGGTTGTAGGTTCAGTTTTAATTTTTACGAGTATGATTCGTTCAGCTGGACCTGATGTGTTTTTTTTCGTAAAAATAATATATGAACTACTACCAGTGTGTAAGTGTTGCAATTCTAAATTTTTATTGTTTATAAAAATTGTATCTCCTTTTTGAGAAAAACCTGTAAAAAAATGGAGAAGAAATAGTAGGATTAGATATGATTTTTTCATTGTTATTTTAATGTTTTAAATTATTTTTTAAAAGGCTATAATTAATTTTTGTTTATTTTTTAGTTTCTAAAAAGAGAGTTATTTTTTCTGAAAACCATTGTGGCTCTTCCTGAAAAGGAGCGTGACCGCCATTATAATGTATTATGGTCTTATTAGGGAATTCAAATTGTTTATAATGATTTGGACCAATTGCAAAATCATTATCTCCGGTCATTATAAGAACAGGACACTTGATGTTTTTAGTTACTTTGTTATAATCTTTAAAATACTCTTGTATTTCCCAAACGCTATTGGCAAAATCTCGGTTTTTCTTTCCAATCGGATTGTCTATAGTGTCATTCAAGTCTTTTTCATATTGGTTACGGAACATTAGTTTGTACATAACTTTTTTGTCACCAAGTTGTTTGTGAATCATGCCTAATCTCTCTATTGTTGGGGTAGCGGCATTGTAATAGGCTAGAGTGTCTTTTAGTTTTAATTCTTTAATGCCAAATTCTATATGGCTCATCAAGGATTGATTAATATTCAAAGTGCAATGAATAAGGAGTAAAGAACTAATGCTATTGGGATAATCATTGGCATATTGTGTAGATATAATGCCTCCAAAAGAATGTCCCATTACATTCCATTTTTTAAACCCTAAAAAGATTCGTATTTCTTCCAAATCTTTTTCCATTCTGGCCAATGAATAATCACCATTTGCAGGGCTTTTAGAGCGACCGCATCCTCTTTGGTCATAGTAAATCATTTTATTTTTTTGCTCTAATAATGAGGCGCTTTTTATGCCTTCAAGATAATAACTGTTAGAGCCAGGACCACCATGAACAAATACACAGGGAGGTCCAGAACCAACAACATTTACATAGAGTTGAACACCATCACTTGTAGTGAAATTAATGGGTTTGGCTGAACTTTTCGAGGTGGATAACAGAAATAGAATAAAATTTAATGCAATAATTGTTCGTTTCATTTTTATTGATTTTGATGATTAATTTTAAAGGACTTAGTATGGGGTTTTTGTTTTTTGTTACGAAAAAGAATACATTTTAACATAAACTTTGTAAATATCCAATGCGTAATAGATGGAGATGTTGTTTTTAATAATGGGCTATGGGGTATTGATGGTCTTTGCTGATTTATATTTAATGAAAGTGGGTTATTATTTCTCAATTAAATTGAATAAAAAAAATGATATGAGTCGTTAAGTTGATTCTTATTGTGTTTTTTCATTAATTTCGTTTGTTATTTATCTTTTGATGGAATCATTGTATTTCTATTGCTGTTGAAAGATAAATTTAGCGTAACATAAAACTGTACAACTATGTCAAACATTGGATTAATCATTGAAGAAAGAGCTGCTGATATCGGAAATTTTCTCGTAGGACGATTGTTACCTTTTAGGGAAAAACGTGCAGTAGGCCCTTTTGTGTTTCTGGATCATATGGGACCAACTCAGCTAAAGGACTACCAAAACTTAGATGTTGGACCGCATCCGCATATAGGACTTTCTACACTTACCTATTTGTTTGAGGGAGCCATATTGCATCGAGACAGTATTGGTACAGAGATGGAAATTACACCTGGAGCTGTCAATTGGATGACAGCCGGAAAAGGAGTGGTTCATTCAGAAAGAACACCAGAGTATTTGAGAACTACTGATAAAAGCCTTCATGGTTTGCAAATTTGGGTAGCCTTGCCTAAAGGTAAAGAAGATATAGAACCGTCTTTTGCACATATAGAAGCCAAAGATATTCCGGAATGGCAACAAGATAATGTTACTGTGAAACTTATTGCTGGAGAAGCTTTTGGAAAAAAATCACCTGTGCCGGTTTATAGTCCTTTGTACTTGATTGAAATTAAAAGCACATCCAAAGCTATTCTGAATATTGGGAAAGATCTTTTTGGAGAAAGCGCCATGTATATTTTAGAAGGCGAAATTAAGAACGATGGAAACAGCTATGCTTCAAAACAGATATTGGTTGCTAAGGAAAGTAGTCTTTGTCAATTTGAAATGAGTGAAAATTGTACGGTTTATATTTTTGGAGGTGAAGCATTTTTAGAAGAACATTTCATTTATTGGAATTTCGTTCATTCAGATAAAGCTGTAATTGAAAAAGCAAAACAAGACTGGATCGATCAAAAGTTTCCGAAAGTACCTAATGAAACAGAGTTTGTGCCGCTACCACAACCTAAATTTAGATAATCACAAGAATAAAAGTAGTTAGGGAAGTTACTTTTTGTATAAAATTATTAACTGTTGTAAATTAATAATACAATCTAAAATCGAGTAGTTTACAGAGAGCATAATGTTTTTGGTATAGTTCTTCTACAATTTCAACGACATTATCATGTTCTTGACATATACTGAAGAAAGCTTTATCAATAGCACTACTGGATAAAATCTTTAATGCGGTTCCATAACCGGAAACTGCTCGTACTCCAGTAATATCTAAGAAATATTGCGATTCTTCTTCGCTTAAGTCTAACATTTTGGCATTAGAAAAATGCAAAATTTTCCCTTTCATTTTTCCTTCAAAGAGTTCAGCTATTTCTTCCAGACTATAGCAATACTCATTGATACAAATGTTGTTTCCTTCACTTGGAACGACTAAATAGATGATTTCATAATTTTTAAAATTATGGTCGTCATAAAGCAAGGTATTTAAGCTTTCTTCGAACCCTTCAATTGAATCACACATTTTATAAATGCTAGCGATACCTTCTTTGATTGCTAGTTGTTCTAAGGTTTTGACCACCTCAGTAGTGGTGTGAGTTTCTACATCGGGAACGACTTCGAGGCAGAAAATAAAGTTGTCATGATCCATATAATTTAGTTTATGTGAATGCCAATTGATGCCATATAGAATTAATTCATACTTGGTGGTTCAGGTATTTTGACAGTTATCTTGTTTTTCTTGGACATCAATAAATATAATGCACAACCACCTAAAATGACCAGTAAAGCAATCTGAAGTTCTCCAAAAGTGGTATTACCTTTATGCAAGGCATTTGAGTTTGATAATTTTGATTTCCCTTCTTCTATTTGAATTTGTGATAGCAGCTCCAATGCTTGTAAAGCCTGATCACTGAAGTATTCTACTTGTGACCAGTTACTTTTTTTAGACTGTTCATTAATCGCGGAACATGAAGTTTGAAATGACACAAAGGATGTTCTTTCTTTTGGGGTTAAAACCGTTTCTAAATATAATTTATTGATATTTTGAATGTCCTTTAATGCAGTAGTAATAATATCCTTTCTCTGAATGTTACTGAGTTTTATTTGTATGGCTTTTGCTTTTATGGATTGAAGTTCATTGGCATACTGAAAGATATAGCGGGCTACTACTAATCGGTCATTGTAGATTGCATTGATATCCTCATTTGCTTTTTTAGAATTCTGTAACGTTTTGAAATTACTTAATAATATAATGAGCATAACGATAAGTAAAACAAAAGCTGCTTTTGTCTTATTACTGTATTTTTTTAGATCTTTCATCATGATGGATTTTATACCATGCAATATAAGATTTTGTCATGGATTTGTTTCAGAAACATTAAAGAGGATTGAAGAAGTACTATCACACATTTTATGTCCCAATTTAAAAGGAAAGATTGGGAGTTGAGTTTTTTTTAATAGTAGTAGAAATGATAAAAAAAAGCCCTTTAGAAAATCTAAAGGGCTAGTCGTTGAAAATAATCTTATTTTTTTGATTCTTCTACAGATACTTTTCTAAACTCTTTTAACAATTTTTCTAAATCTAAACTAGATTTACGAGCTCTTGTTCCTGCCGATTTGTTTCCTTTTTCAATTTGTAGATCGGCCTCAGTTTTGAATGTTTCGAATTCGGCTGTGATTTTTTCGAATAAATCTTTCATGATAATGCGTTTTTAATTAGGACGCAAAAATAGAAGTTCGATTATTAGATAAGGATAATATATTGTTAAAATTCTAGTAATTTTTTAGAGATTACTGTAGTGTATTGATTTTTAAAACTCTAGGTGTTGAGTATTTACGGGTTTTTACAACAGCCCTAATTTTTTAGCTTTAATTATTAGATCCCTATCACTGCCTTTCCCCATTAGTAGTTGCTCTTTTATATTTGCTTTTCTTTTCTCTATAGCGCTCATAGAGAGAGGGATATATTCAGGAAGGTTAACCGTTCTGACTCCCTCTGAAATTAAAAGTAAAATTTGATTGTCATGTTTGTCCCAATTGATATTACTGTTAAGCAATTCTTTCTGCGATTTAATTATAGTCGGGCTCCGGTAAATTTCTCCAACCATAATTTTTTTGCAAATAACAGGGAATAATTCAAAATTAATATCGCTTTTAGAAACGAAGCCTTCTGGATGTATTTCTTTAATGATTTTATCTACAGTAAGAGGCTCGCTATGCATTGTAAGGAGGATGATTTTGCAATTTGTGAATTTTAATCTAATTAATAAGGCAAGGTCAATACCATTTTCAATATTATGTTCCATATAAGGAGGAAGGCTAATATCTAATAAAGCCAAATCAATATTTGTACCTAGGTTGAGATAAGAAAATATTTTGTTGTATGCATCTTGACAATTATAACTTTTTATAAAATTAGGGGGGGGGTGTTTAAAGTCACTGACAGATAAAAGATTGCTATAACTGTCAACTGTCATAGGGTGATCATCAACGATCAAAATATTTAGAGGTATATTCATTTTGTCCTACTTTACCCCAAATTTAGTCAAATATTACGGTATTACCGTAATATTTAATTCAGGGAAAGATGTTCATTTGTTATATTCATTGATGTTTAACTTAAACTAAATAATATTATGAAAAAATTATACATAGCCGGAATTATTTCCATTTCTTTATTAACTTATTCTTGTTCTAATGATGAGGATAGTTATGAAGTACAAGGCGCCAAATCTAAAGATTCAAGAATCGCTCCTCAATCAGTTTTGAAAGGAGGGCTAAATGCTAAAGCAATTGATACTACAGCAATTAATACTCCTAATGGAGCTGAAGGTAATACAAGTCCAGATGGTGACCCAATTAACCCAAGACCACCAAGATAGTATTCAGTTATAATCGTTTAAACAGAAATACCATATGATTTATTTGTGAATCATATGGTATTTCTGTTTTTTAATATTATATTTGGAATTATAAAACAATAATTGCGGTTTGAATACTCTTTCTAAAATAAATTCTTTACTTCTATTACTCCTTTTTTTTTCATGTCAGAAGAATAATTCGGACGCACATATAAATGACAATACAGTTTTATTTAACAAAACGTATTTAGAAAGTTTAGAAAAAAATAAAAAAGAGAAGTATCTAGATTCTGTAGGGGATTTACTAAAAACCAAGGAAAATGATTCCGTTACCAGAAATTTATATTTAAAGGTTGCAACTGAATATTATTATATCAATAATTTAGAAAAATCTTTATCTTCCAGTTTAAAAGCTTTGCAACTCTCAAAGGAAGCCAATGATAGTCTCAGAATTTCAAAGGCATTATTTTATGTAGGTGATTGTTACCAAAACTCAAAAAGGGATAGCGCCTACTTTTATTATTTACAAGCAGAAAAATTATATTTCAAGATTCATGACTATGATAATATGGGCAGAATGTTGTTTAACAAAGCCTATGTTTTATTTTATGACGGAAACTATGTAGAATGTGAGGTCGAAATTTCTAAAGCACTGAAGTACTTGAAAATATCGAAGAATTATCTGTTGATGTATTCTTGTAATACTTTAATGGGTAATTGCTTGGAAAAATTGGTTAATTATGATGAAGCATTACGATATCATAAATTAGCATTGCTTGATTTAGAAAAAATAAAGAGCAATGATAAAGAAAAGGATGAGATAAGCAATTATGCAGCATGCACAGTTATTAATATATGTAATTTATATGATTTAAAAGAGGAATATTCGAAGTCTATAGAGCAATTGAAAAAATTGTTGACAGAAGAATTAAAAAGAAGGTCACCAATTTTATATGCTAAAGCTTTAGGTAATTTGGCTTATTCTAAGATGAAAAGCGGGGATTATAAAGATGTTGATTCCATGTTTTTTAATTCTTTAAAAATTGTTGACAGCCTAGGTGATGATTCTGATGTTTTATATAAAAAAATACATATAGGAGAATATTTTTTGACCCAAAAGGATACTGTAAGATCAATTGAAATTTTAAAAGAAGCCAATAGATTAGCAGTTAAAATTAAGAATAGTAATGAAATTTTAGCCTCATTAAAATTGCTGTCTGAATTAGATAAAACAGATAGGTTATTTTATGCAAATGAGTACATTAAAGTAAGTGACAGTATCAATTTAGTACAAAAGAATGCCCATAATAAATATGCCAGAATCGAATATGAAACGTCAAGAATTGAGGATGAAAATAAAATCCTGACAAAAGAAAACTTTTATATTTTAATTACTTCATTCGGGTTAATCATAATACTGGTATTACTTATTGGTTTCCGTTATTTAAAATATAGAAATAAAGAGTTACAGTTTATCAAGAAACAGCAAATAGCTAATGAAGAAATTTATATGCTGTTGACTGAGCAACAAAAAAAGATTGATACTGCAAAAGATAATGAGAAGGCCAGAATGGCAAAAGAATTGCACGACGGTGTAATGAATAAAATCTATGGAGTCCGGATGAATTTAGGGGTTTTTAATTCTTCTGTAGATGAGGAAACAATCGAGAAACGAAAAATTTATATTACTGAATTGCAGAGTATAGAAAATGAACTTAGGACAATATCACATGATTTAAGCCGAAGCTCTTTCTTTGATGGTAATGACTTTAATGTGCTTTTGATAGGTTTAGTCGAAAATCAAAAAGAGTTTACCAAAACCCAATTTCAATATATCAATGATGGAATGTTTGAATGGGAAAGTGTTGAAAATATATATAAAATCAATTTATACCGTATCATCCAAGAGGCTATTTTGAATATTAATAAATATGCAAATGCTAGCAAATGTGAGGTTAAAATTCAGAGAATCGACAATAATATTTTAAAAATGAGTATTACTGATGATGGACAAGGATTTGATATGGCAAGTAAAAAAGGCGGTATTGGATTGAGTAACATGAGAGAAAGAGCCAGCTCGTTGAAAGGACAATTTAATATTGAATCAAAAATTGGAGAAGGCACAAAGATTGAAGTTGTATTTGATCTACAAACACTATCCTCATAAATAGATTTTTTTTTATGCCTAAATAGAACAAACCATTTTTATTAAGTACTCTATTAATGAATCAGTAAACATTAACGGATTGACCGAATGATAGAAGATTTCAAGACTGATAATAGCGAGTGGGATAAGTTTAAGCATCTTTTTAACCGACAAGAGGTTTCTGCAAAGACAATTCTTTTAAAGGAAGGAGAAGTTTCAAAAAAGGCATTTTACATTGAAAAAGGCTGTATAAGAATATGGTTTAATAATAATGGAAAAGACATAACATTTCAGTTTTTCTTTGAAGGAGAAGGCGTTTCATCAATAGAGAGTTTCAGAACAAATCAACCAAGTATGTTCACAATAGAATGCATAGAACCTTGCATTATACATTCTATTTCTAAAAAAGATTTCCAAACAATTCTTGACACATCTTTGGTAATTAAACAAGAAATAGAAGAGCATACTTTTCAGCGATTGGTTTTTTATCAAAGACTGTTTCTTTCTCGGATCAAGGATAGTCCTGAAAAGAGATATAAAGAATTATTAGAAAATAATCCCGAAATATTGCAACGGGTTCCACAACATTACATAGCCTCCTTTTTAGGTATTACTTCAGTTTCGTTAAGCCGTATCCGAAATAGGAGGTAAGTATTTCTTAACAATTGTTATCGTCTAAGGATTTCTAACTTTCGAGTTTTGTGTTGTAAATCTTAACAACATAAAAAAATGAAAGTAGTAATCGTTTTCAATCATCCTTATGATGGCAGTTTTTGTAATGCAATATTAAATTCAGCAACCATAGGATTTCAAAATGCCAATCACGAAGTAGATATTATTCATCTTGATGAAGAAAGGTTTAATCCGGTAATGTCAAATCAAGATCTTAAAGCATTTATTGACAGAAAACCCATTGATCCAAAAGTAATAGAGTATAAGCTACGACTTGAACAAGCTGATCATTTAGTTTTTATTTTTCCTATTTGGTGGGAACTCATGCCAGCAATGACAAAGGGATTTATTGATAAAGTAATTTTCCCAGGAGTAGCTTACGATTATGCTACTAAAAGTGATTACAGAATGATTCCTCTTTTTAAAAAATTAAAAAGTGTAACTGTTATTACAACGATGAATACTCCCAGTATTTTATATCGCTTTGTGTTTGGGAATGCTATAAAAAAAGCAATTCTGACAGGGACATTTTGGAAATTGGGCTATAAAAATAGGAAATGGATAAATCTGAGCATGGTAAAAATAGCATCCGAAACAAAACGTAAAAAGTGGTTGAGTAACATTGAAAAACGATGTTCAAAGCTTAAATAGGGCATAAAGCTGTACGTGCTCAAAAAAAATCTACAAGACCAATTTACAGTTCTTAGTTTGGTTACGATTTATCTTATGTGATTGTTAACGAAATTACTGTTGATGGGGAGATAAAGACAAATTTAATTTTAAATTTGCGTACAGTAAGCAATTAGTTTACTGTACGTATTGCAATAAAAAAACAATCCTTTTCATATTTTAAATTCATAAATCGTGACTGAAATAATTGAACTTTCTAATGAAACAATTACCCTTCAAAGAAATGAATTCTTAAAAGTAAAAGGGAGTATCGATACCAACATTTACTTTATTGAAAGTGGGAGTTTGAAAATTTTTGTTTTAGATGATTTTGAAGAGCAAATTATACGATTTGGTTATAAAGATGATTTGATTGTTGCTTTGGATTCTTTTTTAACAGGAAGGCCTTCAGATTTTTATATACAAGCCATTAAAAAAATAACTTTAAAAATTATTCCGAAAAACTTGTTTGTCGATTTTATAAACAAATCCGATGAAAACAAAAGTCTTTGGATAAATATACTTGAAGATTTAGTTTTACAGCAAATAGAAAGAGAAAAAGACATATTAACCACTTCACCAAAAGAAAGGTTTAACAGGGTTTTAAAAAGGAGTCCAAAACTTTTTCAGGAAATACCTAATAAGCATATTGCAAATTATTTAAGGATGAGTCCTGAAACACTTTCAAGATTAAAAAAGTCTTGATATCAATCAATATTTTTCAAAAGGAATTAGCAGAATTTTGTAAAAAAAGAATCTATGAAAACAAAATCAGAAAATCTAATTTTAGAATTAATTGAAGTAACAAGACAAAACCTGAATTTTGCTGAATTGCTAAAAGCAATGAACAATGAACAGCTTAACTGGAAAGAGAATAAAGAAAGTTGGAGTGTATTAGAATGCCTGGAACACCTAAATTTATATGGTGATTATTATTTGCCAGAAATAAAAAAAGCCATTGAAAACACAAACAGCAATAATGTAGAATACTTTGAAAGCGGATTTCTAGGGAATTATTTTGCTAACAGTATGCTGCCAAAAGAAAAACTGAACAAGATGAAAACATTTAAGGATAAAAATCCTTTAAACAGTAAATTGGACAGGGAGACTATAGATCGATTTATTAGCCAACAACAAAGTTTAATAGAATTGCTTAATAAATCAAAAAGTGTAAATCTAAATGGGGTTAAAATTACAGTTTCTATATCTAAATGGATAAAATTAAAATTAGGAGATACTTTTCGTTTTATCATAAACCACAACTTAAGGCATATTAAGCAAATTGAAAATGTGCAATTGAAGATGGGAGTCAATGTTTAATTAATGATTTTTCATTACTTTGATTAATATTTGCTTTGTTTTTGCATAATTACTTTTAAATGGATAGTTTTGATGAACTAATTCCATTTTTAGGAAGTAGTGTATTAGTGATAATTTTAATAAAAAAATAAAAGCAATAATGAAATTAGCTTCAATAGAAAACAAAACACGTGACGGAAAATTAGTTGTTGTAAGCAGAGATTTAACAAAAGCTGTAGACGTTTCTCAGATAGCACCGACAATGCAATTTGCTCTTGACAATTGGATTAATGTCGAAGAAAAACTAAAGCAAGTTTATGAAGATCTAAACAATGGAAGTGTCTCAAATATAATAGATTTTAATGAAGTAAAAAAAATGGCTCCAATTCCAAGAGCTTATCATTGGGCAGACGGAAGTGCTTATGTAACTCATGTTGAGTTAGTAAGAAAGGCTAGAAATGCTGAACTTCCTGAGTCGTTTTGGACAGATCCTCTTATGTATATGGGGGCTTCAGATGCTTTTATTGGAGCAAATGATGATATTGAGATTGAGGACGAAGAGTGGGGGATTGATTTTGAATCAGAAGTAGCAGTAATAACAGATGATGTACCTGCTGGAATTAGCCCAGAAGAGGCCATTAAACATATAAAGTTTGTAACAATAATCAATGATGTTTCTTTAAGAAATCTAATTCCAAATGAGCTTTCAAAACAATTTGGATTTTATCAATCGAAACCTTGGACATCTTTTGCACCAGTGGTAGTTTCTGTAGATGAGCTTAAAAATGAGTTTGTAGATGGAAAATTACATTTACCGCTAATTTCTATATTGAATGGTAAAGTTTTTGGAACACCAAACGCTGGTATAGACATGACTTTCAATTTTGGACAATTAATTTCTCACGCTGCAAAAACACGCTCCTTAATGGCAGGAACTGTTATTGGTTCTGGAACTGTTGCAAACCAGGGAAGTCCAACAGGTTCTAGTTGTATTGCAGAAGTAAGATGTTTGGAAACAATAAAAGACGGAAAGCCATCTACTTCGTATATGAAGTTTGGAGACACAATAGAGATTGAAATGAAAAATGCAGCAGGAGAATCTTTATTTGGTAAAATCAATCAAAAAGTAAAAAAGTACGAAAAGAAATAACAACTGTTGCTAACAAAGGCTTTGGTGTTGAGGTCGCTAAAATGTAAATGTCAGAATCGATTTTGCATTTCATCCAGAACACAAAGTTTTAAAATAGCAGTAGTTATTTTGAATAAGAAATTTTGTAATCTAAATTTTCTATATCCTTTTAGTGAATGAATTATAAAGAAGAACTCATTGAAATTATTAAAAAAGACAATTTTATTTTAGATATTTTACAGACAGTAAAAGATTTAGAATTAAATGATTGTTGGATTGGTGCAGGATTGGTAAGAAATAAAGTTTGGGATGTAAAACACGGGATTGCAAGAACTGAACTGAATGATGTTGATGTTATTTATTATAACTCATTAAATCTATCCGAAAGCGAAGATAAAGAGATAGAAGAAAAGCTAAAAAGGATAAAACCATTTGTTATTTGGTCAGTAAAAAACCAAGCCAGAATGCATTTACGCAATAATCAATCTGCCTATATAGATTGTGAAAATGCAATTTCATTTTGGCCAGAAACGGCAACTTCAGTAGCAATTAGGATTGGGAGTAATAATGAAATAGGAGTTATAGCTCCACATGGTTTAGATGATTTGTTTAATCTTATCGTAAAACCAACACCAAATTTTGACCTTAAAATTTATGAGAAAAGAATAAAGGAAAAACAATGGGGAATGATATGGAAAAAATTGAGTTATTAAATAATTCTTGGCTAGTATATGTCTTCCTGTGATTAAAACCTTTAGTTTAAAACGACAAAACCCTCAATAGATATTGAGGGTTTTGTCGTTTTTGCGGAGAAATAGGCTCCAATTTATAAAAGTGAGCGATTTCAAAACACTACTATTCTTGAGTAAGAATAGTAGTATTTGTCCAATCTTCTATATGTGAGATAACTGGTAGTATAGACTTACCTTTCTCAGAAAGTCCATAAAAAACTTCTGGCGGAAATGTATTGATTTGTGTTCGTTGAATAATACCTGAGGTTTCTAATTCTTTTAACTGTTCTAGCAAAACTTTTTTCGAAACTTTAGGTATGCTTCTCCATAGTTCTGTAAAACGGATATCTCCTTTTTTGAAGCAATGATATAGAATCAACGATTTCCATTTTCCTGAAAAAAGCTTAAAAAAAGTGTTTAACGGACAGCTTTCAAACTCATTATAATTCATAGGTTACAAATTTGTGAACAGTTCACCTATAGGTTCATTTCTTGTGGTCAAGATATAGACTGACTAGGTTTGCAGTGAACAAATTTAAAAATAATTATAACATGAAAGTAAGATTAATAAGAAACGCTACATTGTTGATAAGCATTAACGGGAAAAAAATATTGGTAGACCCAATGTTAGGAACAAAAGGCTCTTTGGGTAAATTTCCATGGATTGATGATATGCGCGAAAATCCGTTGGTTGACCTTCCGATTACAGAATTTGAACTGCATGATTTAATCGAACAAACAGATGCTGTACTTCTGACCCATTTGCATCCTGATCATTGGGATCCTAAAGCTCACGCAATTATTCCAAAAGATATGCCTATTTACTGTCAGCCGGATGATGTTCATGAGATTGAGCGATTGGGTTTTAAAAATAGTATTCCGGTTAATGAAAACGCCTTTTTTGATGAAATCGAAATGCTTCGTACAAATGGGAAACATGGATTAGGAGAGATTGGAGATTTGATGGGAAAAGTTAGTGGTTTTGTTTTACGCCATGAGGAAGAAACTCTTTATATCGCAGGAGATACTATTTGGTGTGACGATGTTGTTAATGCAATAGATGAGTTTAAACCCACATCAATAATTGTTAATGGAGGAGGAGCAAGATTTAGTATAGGGGAACATGTTACGATGAATACATCTGATATAAAAAAACTATCGGATTATTATTCAGGAGGTAAGATTGTCGTTGTTCACCTCGAAACTGTAAGTCCTGTAGTAGAGAATAGAAAAGACATTACGGATTTCTTATCAACGAACAACATCTTAGGACGTGTATTTGTACCTAATGATGGTGAGGAATTTTTGATGTAAAAGAAAGCAATCCTAAAGGTTGTAGAGAAAAAACTTCTGGTTTAAAATGATAAAGCCCTCAATAAATGTTGAGGGTTTTTTATTCAGTGTTGAAAGAGGTCCTAAACTTTTGTAATTAAATGCTTAAGTTTGTAACATGAGTACTACTATTAAAATTATATCATCGGAGGAATTTCCAAGACAATTTATGTCTGATGCTTCTTTAGATTTTGATTTTTTAAAAACTCCTTTACAGATATACGATTTGAATACAACAACAGAGTATATTCAGATTCCAACTCCACTCTTTAGACCTGATTATAATTTTATCGTTCATGTTACTAATGGTAGTGCAAAACAACAAGTAGATAATGAGGTAATATCTATAACAGAGAATGATGTTTTGTTTGTAAAACAAGGACATATTACCGCAATGAAAGAAATTGATCAGGAGATAACGGGCCATTTTATTTTATTTGAGGAAAGCGTCTTAAATCATATTCTGACTAAACAGGAGTTGATACAGATTTTTGCCACTAATTCAGTTATTAAATTGCCAAAAGAAACGAGTATATGGCTTAATTCTTTGTTTTGTTTATTAGGTCAAGAGTTTCGGGATGGAAATTCCAATATTGAAATTTGTTATTCGCTGATGCAAGGAGCTTTTCAAAAAATCATTTCTTCAAATAAGGAGTTTAATAAAGCGGTAAACCGTGGTAATGAAATCACTTTTTCCTTTAAAGAATTGGTTTATAAATACCACAGCCAAAATAAATCGGTGTCCTTTTATGCCGACAAATTAAAAATTTCTGTAAATTATCTGAATAGGTGTATTAAGCAAACCACCGGAATAGCTCCAAAAGAATGGATTAATAACGTTAGCATCCTACAAAGTCAGATTCTCTTGCAAGATCTAACTAAAGATATCTCCGAAATTGCTTTTGAATTGAATTACGAAGACCCTTCTTATTTTGGACGACTTTTCAAAAAAATAACAGGTACCACTCCTTCACAGTACCGAAGTTCACTTACGCACGATTTGTCCGAGTAACGGCAAACTAAATCCTAACAACAATTATTGATTTAACCGCACTTTTGTCTTCAGAAAATGGTAGAGGGCAGATATAGCTCGTGTGTTTAAATTTAATAAATGTTATTTTGAAAAAAGTACTGTTATTGGTTTTGTTGACCTTGTTTATTGGTCTTCCAAATAAATTTTATGCTCAATTAATAACAGATGGCGCTGGGGTTGGCGTTACTGTAAACGGAAAAAGCAGCTTTAGGAATTTGACTTCTGAAGATCCGTATTTTGGAAATGAATTCAAATATACCACCTACGATTATTGGTTGCCAATACCCTCTTTTAAAATTGGAAAAACTCGTATTCTTGGTATAGTCAACTATCGAGTATTAGACTTTACATTCGATAGAGAGATCACAACTAGTCCGAATTGCATCACAAAAATAAAAGAAATCAAGCCTACCATTGTTGTACGCCGTCCTTTTGGAAAAAGATGGGCCGCTTTTGGAATTTTCATACCTACCGTAGCATCAGATTTTAAAAACTCGTTTTCGTTGGATGATATGGTATTCGATGGCATTTTTGGAGTTTCAAAAAAGTTTGGAGAAAAATCAAATCTTGAAATTGGGATTGGACCACATGTTATGTATGCTTTTGGTAAGTTTTTGATAACGCCAGCTATATCTGTAGATTATAAGAGCAATGACGGAAAATGGTTTGCTCAGCTATATTGGCCAAGAGTGAATGTTTTTCGTAATCTGGGCAATAGTACACAGGTTGGTGTGGCGGGATCTATAGACTGGACACTTCATAATTTGCAAAACTACAAGAATAGCGAAGGTGAAGAGATTGATTATGCTCAGTTCTCGGCTATTCATGGCGGTTTGCAAATTAGCCAACGTCTTTTTGATGGGGTTTGGCTTCAGTTGCAGGGAGGTGTCGGCTTTGCAAATAAATACACGCTGTTTAATTCTAAGAATGACACCCTTAGTAACTATAACGCAAAAGAAATGCCTTATGTAAAAATGATGCTAACCTACCGTTTTGGAAAATAATAACAGAATCAAGAATACTATCAAAGAAATAAATTCAACAACAATAAATAAAATGAGAAAAATGAAAAAATTAATTCTAATTGTTCTAGTATTTGGGGTATCACATTTTGTTAATGCGCAACAACTAAAAATGAATGTTGATGTGACCAATGTTCAAAAAGGGAAGGGGACAGTCGTACTGAATGTCTATGACAAAAAAGAGAACTTTCTTAAAACTGCCTATTTCACGATGGTTCAAAAAGCAGATCAAGGAACCTTGAAATTTCAAGTTGATTTGCCAAGAGGGACTTATGCTATTACTGTTTTTCAAGATTTGGATAATAACGGTGATCTAAAAAGCAGTTGGTTGGGAGTACCTAAAGAGCCCGTAGGAAACAGCACTAATTTTAAGCCAGATGGTGGTGCACCTACGTTTCGAGATTGCTCTATTCATGTTTTAAAAAATGATTCAAAAATTACAATAGATCTTTATTAGGGATTGGAAACCCAAATTGGAAGGATGTAATTATTTACGTTTCAATTTTAAGATTTCTAAAAGTTTTAGGAAAATAGTTTTGACTTAAAACAACGAAACCCTCAATACGTATTGAGGTTTTCGTTTTTAAACTTCATTTTTTGAAGTATGATCCACTTTTGATTTTCCTTCGGGCATTAAGTGTTTCCCTTCATGTAAAATGTTATGATACCGGTTTGATATCCTTTCTAAGTAGAGTTTTGAATTTATTTTTTGCGCCATCTACATAATCATGGCTTTTGTTTAGAATTGTTTTTCTTGTTTCCGAACCTTTTTTAGGTGCGAACAAAACTCCTAGTAATGCTCCAGTGGCAGCGCCGCCTATAGCACTTAATATTATTTTATTTGTTTTCATAATTGTTTTTATTTTAATGATTTCCATTATTATGATGGTTATTATGGTGGTCATTATGATGATCAGATTTCATTTTAATTGTTTTTTGATGACCTTTATTGTACCCTTTGTGATATTTCACTTTATGATCATGATAATAGGTATAAGGTTTTGTTCCATGGTAATCTGTTAATACCACTTTATAGCCATTATATAAGTCATAATTTCTATACTTATAGGGCAAATTGTGGGTTCGTATCCAAACACCATTATTTAAGTAAATAAATTGTGTGGCCCGTATATCATAATAAACCTGAAGGTCTGGCAAATAATAATACTCTACTTCAGAATATCCTACGGGACCCCAAGGGGGAGGTAATCCAATGTTTACGTTTACTGAAACTTGTGCGTGAATTGTGGTAGTTATTATAAATAATACTCCAACTGTGATTAATTTTAATGTTTTCATCTTTTTCATCTTTTCATTTTTAAAAGTTTTGTCTGAGAATAGATTGATGTAACATAGAAATATATTTATTGCTTATTCTTTTATGATGCTCCAGAGTTGAAATTCGAAGACAGTTATCGCTGAAAATCTGTTATATCCAATTTTTGCTCCCATTCTTTTATCACTAAGCTAATTGGATTTATTATTTTACTCTCTTCTGTTTTAGCCCTTATTATTAGGGTTATAGGAAATTCTTTTTTCTATTCTTCCCGTTTTTAATTGGATCGTTAGGGAACCGTTAATTTTTTTAGCTTCCTGACGTGCCTGATTTATCGCTTCTTGCTTGGTGTGAAATACCCTTTCTACTTTTTCTTTTCCTTCTACCTTGATAGCCCATTCGTTTTCATAAGGGATTACGTAACGATCCTGACCATGAATTTTAACATCGGTAATCCTTGATTTTTCAGGATTATCCGTCTTAAGGCCATGTTCGGCAGCCCAGTCTTTAGCTCTACTAATAGCGGTGGCTATTGCAATCCCATCATCCATATGTCTTTCTTCAAGTAAAGCATTCGCTATTTCAATGGCTTTATTTCGTACTGCAGCAGGAAGATTCTTCATGGAGTTGGGATAATCTGTTTTTGTCCACGGCATAATATTTAATTTAAATTATTTTTTAAAGAGACCAATGAGTCCACCAGAGGCAAGAATGTGCTTATCCATTGCTTTGATAAGTGCATTTTCATCAGATGCTACAGATAAGTTTAATTTGGTATCGAGTGCATATATCTTAAAATTATAATGGTGTACATCTGGCGGTGGCGGGCAAGGCCCCATATATTTGTTTTGATTTTTTCCATTTTTACCTTGAATTCCAGAAGCACTATTTTCATCGATTGTGGTCATTACAGGAATATTCCACATAATCCAATGTGTGAATATGCCATTGGGCGCATCAGGATCATCAATGATAAGTACTAGAGACTTTGTGCCATAAGGAATATCTTTTATGACAAGAGCCGGATTGATATCGGACCCAACACAGGTGTATTTGGCGGGAATCAATTCATTGTTTGCGAAAGCAGGACTTTCGACTATCAGTGGTTTATTAAGAACAGTTTCCATAAGTATAAGGAATGATGTTTTCAGTATACGTCACATCATTGAAATGATTTTTTTCGGTTTTGTAACCGTCACTTCCATTTTTTTGGAATAGCTATCTACAGTATACCGTTGTCGTATTTTTGCATTGATATTATTTTCATCAGTATTATTGGGCAATGCAAAACTGCGAGAAAAGCTCCTGGATGAAAATTTATTACACTTGTAGTTTTTTATCAATTTTTACTTTTTTTTTAAAGTGTAAGTGTTTGAATGTGTGTATTGTGTGTTGATAAAAGTAATGATAAATATTGTATTATGGGGTTAAATTAATTATAAAACGTTATGGTAATTTAAAGATTTCTTAGAATAATGATGATTCAGTAGTATGGCTTATCTATAAAAATTAAATAGTTCAACGTGCCTCACTAAGCGGACTAAGCTTGCAGGATAAAATATTTGAAATTTTCTGTTTAGTGAATGGTAGTATATACGAGTCTATAATTTTATCATATATTATTTATAAATAAATGTTTAACTTATTGATAATGAATAATTAAGTAACTTTGTGTGATCGAAATTTAACAATTAGATTAAAAGCTAAATAATGATAAAATAATTAAAATTTAAAGTCATTTTTAGTGTTACCATTTTTAATAGTACTGTCATAATTATATGGCACAAATCGAAGTAAAACCCTAGAGAGAACGTCAAAAATAGACAATGGCAATGTAACAATTAGGGTAGGTGGGTAAACTGTTGGTATCGAAAACCAATCAATTATATATCGAGGAACATTTTGATATCATATGGTGTTATTATTAACTTAAAAAAGTGAACCTTAAAAAATAAACTAAAATGGGAAATTTACTCTATACGATTGCAGTAATATTAATTATAATATGGGCAATCAGTTATTTTGGCGGATTTGTGCCAGGTGGGTTAATTCATATTTTATTGGTAATTGCTTTAATTGCAGTTATCTTAAGGATTATTCAAGGAAAAAGACCTTTGTAAAATGCTTTTGTAAACTCTAAGACTTGTAATATTTGTAGAAGTTTTAGAGTTTATTAATGAGTAATCTTCTTTATCAAGAGATAATTCAATTATACTATTTCATGACTTTAGTTATTAAATTTCACCAACTTATCGAAAGTTAAAGTTTTTATTTAGAGTTAATTATGGAAAATCCAAAACTTAAGGCATTTATTCCTTTTTTTTATCTCGTTTGGTCAGATGATATTTTAACTCAAAAAGAATTTTTTACTTTACAAGAGTTTATCAATTCTCAGGACTGGATTTCCCAAAAAGAAAAAGACATACTCTTTTCAAAAATAAATATTTTAGCTCCACCATCACGAGAAGAACTTACTGGTTGGAAATCTGAAATGGAGAAAGTAATTCACTTAAAACCTTCAATCAGATCTATTCTTGGCATTTCCATTGTGCTTTCAAAAAATGACAAAATCATAAAAGATCTAAGATCAGCTTTCATAAAACTTGAAAATGATCTTGGAATTTTAGGCGAAGAAGCTATTGGGAATTTTAGGGAAAGTAAAAATACTTTTACTTTAAATCACCAAGCTGTTAATAGGTTCAATACGAAAAAGCTAACACAAGTTTTGGATGGAAAACAAAGTGCAATTATCAAGAAAGTAAAATCAGTTATTAGCCGACCGGAATTTGCATACGAAACTTCAACCGATACTGATGTTTATCGTGAAAAAGTATACCATTGGTGTAAAATCCTTGCCAAAGAAAATTTTGGGAATATGGCTTTTCCAAAGAAATACGGAGGTAGAGAAAATCTTGTGGATTATTTTACTGTCATGGAGACCCTGAGTTATTACGATTTGAGTTTGGTCATCAAGTTTGGTGTACAATTTGGGCTTTGGGGAATGAGTATACAATCGCTTGGTACAGAAAAACATTATAATAAATACTTAAAGGATATTGGTTCGCTGAAATTGCCCGGTTGTTTTGCAATGACGGAAACTAATCATGGTTCAAATGTCAAAGGACTTGAAACAACAGCGACCTATAATCACGTTGACCAAACATTTACGATTCATACACCGAATGCGAATGCTCAGAAAGAATACATAGGGAATGCTGCAAAGCATGGTCAAATTGCCACAGTATTTGCAAAATTAATCATTGACGGCAATGACTATGGTATTAATGCTTTCATCGTTCCGTTGCGTGATATGAACGGTAAAACACTGAAAGGTATTACTATTGGTGATTGTGGACTAAAAATGGGACTTAATGGCGTTGATAATGGGACCATCCGCTTTGAAAATGTTGTCATTTCAAAAGAAAATATGCTTGACCGGTTTGCTTCGGTAAATGAAAAAGGGAAATTTGAAAGTCCTATCCCAAGTGATAACCGACGATTTTTTACCATGCTTGGTACATTGGTAGGAGGAAGGATTGGAATACCGAGATCAGCATTGGCTGCAGCCAAATCAGGATTAGCAATAGCAATTATATACAGTGATAAACGCAGACAGTTTGGACCTGAAGGAGGTTCAGAAGTTCCAATCTTAAATTACCGTATGCACCAACGCCGACTAATTCCGTTACTTGCAAAAACATATGCGATGCATTTTGCGCTCCAATATGTAACTAATCGCTTCATTGATAAAAAGGAGTCTGAAGTCCAGGAAATAGAAGCTCTTGTTGCAGGAATGAAGGCCTATGTTACTTGGAGTACGAGAGATATTCTACAGGAATGCCGCGAAGCCTGTGGCGGAAAAGGATATTTGTCGGAAAATCGTATTGATGCTTTAAAGAATGATACTGAAATTTATACCACCTTTGAAGGGGATAATACCGTATTGATGCAATTGGTAGCTAAGAACCGTCTAGCTGAGTTTCGGAAATCATTTGGTGAAATGAGCACTATAGAAGTTATTAATTACGTTTATGAGAGTACCAAGACTAGAATTTCAGAAAAAAATCCGATTGTAACTCGAAAAACGGATGATGAGCATTTACTCGATAATGAGTTTCATTTGAATGCTTTTGAGTACAGGGAAAAAGCAACAGTGACTTCATTGGCAAAACGAATAAAAAAACTGATTGATAGCGGACTTGAGCCTTATGATGCATACAATGTAGTACAGCATCAAATGATTGATGTTTCCCAAGCTTATTTAGAACGAATAATCCTCGAACAGTTTCAAATTGCTGTACAATCCGTCAAGGATAAAAAGTGCAAGGAAGTAGTGTTGAAATTGAGCCAATTATATGCCCTTTCGCAAATTGAAAGAAATAAGGGCTGGTATCTTGAAGAGGGCTATATGGAAGCTGTTAAAACAAAAGCCATTCGTAAGATGGTGAATCAGCTTTGCTGGGAAATCAGGCAAGATGCTGTTTCTTTGGTAAAAGCATTCGATATCCCTGAAAGTTGCCTTGCTGCACCAATTGTTTTGTAATAAAACTAAAAGGGAAGAAAAGTAATTCTAAATCAAGTGATTTGATTATTTTGCTAAAGAGAGACTAGGATTAATTGAAATTTCATTATTTAAAAACCTCCAAAATCAAATGACTTTGGAGGTTTTTGGTTAGAGAGTATCTGATATTTTTAAATTTTTTACTTAATAATTATAAATTCTGATCGTCTGTTTTTTTGATGCTCTTCCTCAGTACATTTTACCCCATCAGAACATTTGTTTACTAATTGTGATTCACCATAACCTTTAGCAGTCAAACGATTGGCAGCAATACCATGTTCTATTAAAAAATTACGGGTCGATTGTGCTCTTCGCTCTGATAATTTAATGTTATAATCTTTAGAAGCTCTACTGTCGGTATGAGAACGAATTCCAATTTTTAAAGTTGGATTTTCTTCCATTACGGTCAAGATTTTTTCTAATTCAATTTTAGAATCTTCACGTATGTTGGATTTATCAAGGTCAAAATAAATAATCGGGATATTCAAAACTTTGGCTAAATCAGTTCCCTCAACAAGAGGAATAACGGTCTGTTTCAATCCAACAGTAACTTGTTTTTCTGGTGACTGATCCGTTTTAAAAGAGGTTTCACTAGTTCCATAATTTTCTTTTTCGCCTCTTACAAAATACTCTTCATTACAATCGGCTTTGAATTCAAATCTTCCCAACTCATCGGCTGTTGTTTTATAAATTTGCTTTTGCATCTTATCCAAAATGTAAACAGTAGCATTTGGAATCGCTATATTTTTGTCATTGTCCAAGATTGTTCCCTTTACATTTACCAAACATTTTTTGAACTTATAAATATCGTCAGATCCATTACCTCCTTCACGATTAGAACTTAGGACCCCATCAGTTTTATTTTCGTTAAGGACAAATGCGAAATCATCCATTTGCGTATTGATAGGTGTGCCGATGTTCGTAATGCTAGGATTGCTTTGATCTAAATTGGCTGTAAAAATATCTAAGCCACCCAGTCCCAAATGACCATCTGAAGCGAAGTACAATTGATTGTCTGAAGTTACGAAAGGAAAAGTTTCGCGACCTTCGGTGTTAATTGCTTTTCCTAAATTTTCCGGATTTCCAAAAGTTCCGTCCGGATTGATTGCTACCTTAAAAAGGTCAGACTGTCCCAAAGTTCCCGGCATATCAGAAGCAAAATACAGCGTTTTTTCATCAGGGCTCAAAGTGGGATGTGCTACACTGTAATTCTCTGAACAAAAAGGTAATTGGGTAATTTCATCCCATTTTCCATTTATTATTTTGCTTCTGTAAATTTTAAGCAAAGTTGTTTTCGAATCGTCTTTTCCTCTTTTTCCATCATTATAATTGTTTCGGGTAAAATAAACAGTTTGTCCGTCTTTGGTAAAAACAGGTGTCGATTCATTGTATTTGCTACTGATTTCTTTCGAAAATAATTCGGGGTTAGAAAAATTCCCATCATTGTCTATAGCGGAAGAATACAAATTAGAAAAATACTGTCCGGTCCAGTTTTGTTTTTTGTTTCTAACCAAATTATTGTCTCGAGTCGAAGTAAAAATTATTTTTTTATCAAAATAAGTTGCCCCATAATCTGAATATTGTGTGTTAATCCCAGCATTATTAACCTCATATTTTCCGGAATTGGCTTTAATTTCAGCTAAATAATCTTTTTTACCTTTAAATTCCAATGCTCTGGAATCATTTGGGACCAAATTACTGAATTGTCCCATTATTTTATCTGCCTTTTCAGGTTGGCCAGCCGCTTTAAGACTTTGAGCATAACGATAATAATATTCGGGTTGATCAGGAGTTTCTGTTGCAAAAAGTTTTTCATACCATTTTGCTGCTGTTGGAAGTTCTCCATTAAAGTAATAAGAATTGGCCAGTTTTTCAAAGACCTCTTTGGATTCATAGCCTTTATCAGCTACACGTTCATATACCTTGATGGCATCCATGTATCCTAATCGATCATATGTTTTATCTGCCTTTGCAATGGTTGTTTTTTGAGCCAATAAAACTGGATTAATCAATATAAAGGCTGTGACGATATAAATGAATTTTTTGAATTTCATAATCTTTAAATATTTAAGTATTAAAAGAATCTTGGAGTTATGATTTTGGCTATACTTGGGAATATTTCATAGCGCAGGAATATTTCATGCGACCCCGAATTATAGTTTGCCAAATTAGTTGTCTCGCGATCATAAGCATATCCAATATACATATTATCGTTAATTTGAAATCCGGCCATTGCGCTTACAGCTGCACTCCAGCGATAAGCTGCACCCAAAACAAATTTTTCATTAAAAAGGAAATTGGCCGAAACATCTACCTGCAAAGGAGCACCTTGAACGGTTTTAATCAGAGTGGCTGGCTTGAATTTTACCGAATCGGAAAGATCAAACACATAACCTCCTATTAAATAATAATGCATTTTCTCTTTATTGATAACCACTTCGTCTTTATAACGTTGGGTTTCTATAAAATAAGGGACAGACAAACCGATGTAAGCCTTGTCAGAATACCAGTAAACACCAGCTCCTATATTGGGAGAAAACTTATTATAGTTCTGCAACTTATTATCATTGCTTTGCTCAGGATTTAACTTAGAAGCATCTAAATTGAACAAATTGGCCGAAGCTTTAATACCAAAAGAAAGTTTATAGTTTTCTGAAGTTGGAATGGCATAAGCTATATCCGCTGAGAAATCATTTTGGGTAGTTGGACCAACTCTATGATTTTCAAAAGAAAATCCTAATCCTAGATGACTTTCATTAATAGGAGTGTTTACCGAAAAAGAATTGTCGACCGGTGCTCCATCCAATCCCACCCATTGGGTACGGTGCAAGGCAAAAATACTAATGGCCTCTCTGGTACCTGCATAAGCGGGATTGATGTTGACAGTATTATACATATATTGAGTATACTGGGGAATTTGTTGGGCAAAACCACTAAAACTCATCATTATCAAGATGTATGATATTACCCTTATTTTCATATATTTTTTATTTTTCATGATCATAGAATTTTATTTTTTTATGATATAAAGGATTCTTATCTAGTTAAATACAAATAACCTGCGGAGTTTTTGACCACATTGTTTGCCTTGGTATATTCTATTACATAATAATAGGTACCATCAGGCAAACCATCTGATTTATTGATCGTAGTCCTTCCTTCCGAGTATCCCTTAAAGGCAACTGTAGTGTTATCATATCCATTTCGTTCATAAACTAAAACACCCCATATATTATAAATCTGTACTCTGTTGGTTTTATACCTTTCTATATTATCTATATGGAAATGGTCGTTAGTTCCGTCTTCGTTAGGAGTAAATGCATTGTGAACAACAATGTCGCAACTTGCAGGAGAATCGTCTAAATCACATGCGTCGACAACGATGAATTCTACAATAGTAATACTGCAATTATTAGGATTTAATTTATCACAAATTTGATATTCAAGGGTATGAGTTCCAACATCTAACCCAGGCGGAATGGTGATATTGCCATTAGCATCAACTGAGAAACCGGATGAAGGCGGATTTACCAATTTAATGTCGACATTTGCAGGATTTACAGGTTGACCATTAAGCTTATCATTGCTGGTTACATTTGATAAAACACCTCCTGACGTGCTAACTGGATTTGCTGTATAATCATCCCTAACCGCAGCAATTTTATGTGCCGGAGCAGGTGTTACGCTTGGATTGTTGTTATTGCTAACAGGATCCGGTTGGTTTCCGGAAATTGTAGCAGTATTGGTATAAACACCGCTTTCATTTACTTTGGCCGTAACGGTCAATACTACACTGCCACCATTTAAAAGGTTTCCGATAGTCCAAAGACCTGTAGTGTTATTATATGTAGTGCCTACCGCAGCTGTTGCACTTACAAAAGTATAACCCGATTGCAATAACTCTGTAACTTGAACCCCGGTGGCATCACTAGGTCCTGAATTGGTAGCCGTAAGGGTAAAAGTGACATTGTCGCCAACATTTGGAGTAGGATTGTCTACAGTTTTAGTAACTGCCAAATCGCTACTTGATACCGGTGTTGGAGTACTCGCACTTGTATTATTCCCCATTGTAGGATCAGATTCATTTCCAGAAATGGATACCGAGTTAGTATAGTCGTTCGTTGCACTTGCAATAACTTTAGCAACTATGGTTAAAGTTGCGTTTGCTCCATTGGCCAAATTACCTATTGTCCATGTAGTCCCATTATAGGTCCCTACGGATGGGTTAGCGCTTACAAAGATATAACCTGTTGGTAGCGTTTCGGCAACGTTTACTCCTGTGGCATTACTAGGCCCATTGTTGGTGGCTGTTATTGTAAAAGTTACATTCGAACCAACTGTTGGAGAACCTGTACTTACCGTTTTTACAACTGCCAAATCGCTACTAGATACCGGTATTGGTGTAACTATACTTGAATTATTCCCAGATACAGGATCCGATTCATTTCCTGAAATGGATGCCGTGTTGGTATAGTCGTTCGTAGCACTTACAATAACTGTAGCAACTATTGATAGAGTTTCGGTTGCTCCATTGGCCAAATTACCTATTGTCCATGTAGTCCCATTATAGGTCCCTACGGATGGGTTAGCGCTTACAAAGGTATAACCTGTTGGTAGCGTTTCGGCAACGTTTACTCCTGTGGCATTACTAGGCCCATTGTTGGTGGCTGTTATTGTAAAAGTTACATTCGAACCAACTGTTGGAGAACCTGTACTTACCGTTTTTACAACTGCCAAATCGCTACTAGATACCGGTATTGGTGTAACTATACTTGAATTATTCCCAAATACAGGATCCGATTCATTTCCTGAAATGGATGCCGTGTTGGTATAGTCGTTCGTAGCACTTACAATAACTGTAGCAACTATTGATAGAGTTTCGGTTGCTCCATTAGCCAAATTACCTATTGTCCATGTTGTCCCATTATAGGTTCCTACAGATGGGTTAGCGCTTACAAAGGTATAACCCGTTGGCAGGGTTTCGGTAACTTTTACCCCTGTGGCATCACTAGGCCCATTGTTAGTGGCTGTTATTGTAAAAGTCACATTCGTACCTACTACAGGAGATCCATTACTTACTTGTTTATCAACTGCTAAATCGCTACTAAATACCGGTGCTGGTGTAACTGTACTTGTATTATTTGGTAGTGCAGGGTCCAGTTCATTTCCTGAAATGGATACTGAGTTGGTATAGGATCCACTGGCATTAACCGTAGCTATTATAGTTAAAGTTTCGTTTGCTCCATTAGCCAAATTGCCTATTGTCCAGATTGTCCCATTATAGGTTCCCACAGATGGGGTAGCGCTTACAAAGGTATACCCAGTTGGCAGCGTTTCGTCAACTTTTACCCCAGTAGCATCACTAGGACCATTGTTGGTGGCTGTAATAGTAAAAGTCACATTGGTACCAACTATTGGAGAACTTGTACTTACCACTTTATTAACTGCCAAATTGCTACTTGGTACAGGTAGTGGTGTAACTGTACTTGTATTATTTGGACTTGTAGGATCCGGCTCAGCTCCTGAAATAGTTACCGAGTTAGCATAGGATCCAGTAGCATTGACTGTAGCAACTATCGTTAAAGTAGCACTTGTTCCATTAGCCAAATTGCCTATTGCCCAAGTTGTCCCATCATAAGTTCCCATAGATGGGGTTGCATTTACAAAAGTATAACCTGATGGTAGTGTTTCTGCAACATTTACATTTGTGGCATCACTTGGCCCATTGTTGGTAGCCGTTATCGTAAAAGTAACATTTGTTCCAACTATTGGAGAATTGGTACTTACCGTTTTAACAACAGATAAATCGGAGCTAAATACTGGTACCGGTGTAACTGTACTTGTATTATTTGGTAGGGTAGGATCCGGTTCATTTCCTGAAATGGTTACCGTGTTGGTATATGGACCACTGTTATTGACTCTGGCAACTATCGTTAAAGTGGCGCTGGCTCCATTGGCCAAATTGCCTATAGCCCATGTACTTGTACCATCATATGATCCTGCCGATTGGCTAGCACTTATAAAGGTATAACCAGTTGGAAGTGTTTCTGCAACATTTACATTTGTGGCGTCACTAGGACCGTTGTTAGTAGCCGTTATCGTAAAAGACACATTCGTACCGACTATTGGAGAATTGGTATTAATCGTTTTAACAATAGATAAATCGGCTCTAAATATAGGTACTATTGGTTCAGCTGTACTTGTGTTATTTGACATTTCAGGATCTGTTTCAGTTCCTGAAATGGTTGCCGTGTTGTCGTATGGGCCACTTGCCTTAACTGTGGCAACAATTGTTATGGTAGCGCTGGCTCCATTGGCCAAATTGCCTATAGTCCAGTTTGGCGCTGTCCAGGTCCCAGTACTTGGGGTTGCACTTACAAAAGTATAGCCTGATGGTAATACATCTTGTACATTCACATTTGTGGCATCACTTGGACCGTTGTTAGTAGCCGTTATCGTAAAACTTACATCTGTTCCAACTATTGGGGTACGTGTGCTAACTGTTTTAACTACTGATAAATCACTACTTGCCACCGGTGTTGGTGTACTTGTACTTGTATTATTTGTTGGATCAAGATCAACTGGATCACTTCCCGAAATAGATGCCGTGTTGGCATAGTCGTTCGTAACACTTACGTTAACCTTGGCAACAATCGTTAAGGTGGCGCTTGCACCATTGAGCATATTACCTATAGTCCATGTAGTTGTGCCATCATATGACCCCACTGATGGGCTAGCACTTACCAATGTATAACCTGATGGTAGCGTTTCTGCGACAGTCACGCCTGTGGCATCACTTGGCCCGTTGTTGGTGACTGCAATTGTAAAAGTTACATTCGTTCCTACTCTTGGAGAATTGGTACTAACCGTTTTAACAACTGATATATCTGCGTTTGGTGTTGCTGTAGGTGTAACTGTACTTGTATTATTTGAAGTTACTGGATCTGTTTCATTTCCTGAAATAGATGCCGTGTTTGCATAGTCGTTCGTAGCACTTACAATAACTGTAGCAACAATTGTTAAAGTTTCGTTTGCTCCATTAGCCAAATTACCTATTGCCCAGGTTGTTCCATTGTAGGTTCCTACAGATGGGGTGGCACTTACAAAGGTATAACCCGTTGGTAGTGTTTCGGCAACGTTTACTCCTGTGGCATCACTTGGTCCATTGTTGGTGGCTCTTATTGTAAAAGTTATATTAGTTCCTACTATTGGATTTCCAAGATTAGTAGTTTTAACAACTGACAAATCGCTACTTGCCACAGGTATTGGTGTAACTGTACTTGTATTATTTGGAGTTGTAGGATCCGGCTCAGCTCCTGAAATGATTACCGAGTTAGTATAGGATCCTGTAGCATTGACTGTGGCAACTATCGTTAAAGTAGCACTTGCCCCATTAGCTAAATTACCTATTGCCCAATTAGTTGTGCCATTATAGGTTCCCGCTGATGCTGTTGCATTTACAAAGGTATAACCTGATGGCAGTGTTTCTGCAACATTCACATTTGTAGCATCACTTGGACCGTTGTTGGTGGCAGTTATCGTAAAAGTAACATTTGTACCAACTATTGGAGAATTGGTATTAACCGTTTTAACAACAGATAAATCAGTACTAAATACCGGTAATGGTGTAACTGTACTTGTATTATTTGGCAGTGCAGGATCCGGTTCATTTCCTGAAATAGATACCGTGTTGGCATAGGGTCCGCTGGCATTAACTCTGGCAACTATTGTTAGGGTTTCGTTTACTCCATTAGCCAAATTACCTATTGCCCATGTTGTTCCATTATAGGTTCCCACAGATGGGGTGGCACTTACAAAGGTATAACCGGCTGGTAGTGTTTCTGCAACGTTTACTCCTGTAGCATTACTTGGTCCATTGTTAGTAGCCGTTATTGTAAAGGTAACATTTGTACCTACTACAGGTGATCCGTTGCTAACCGTTTTAACAACTGATAAATCGGAACTTGCCACTGGCGTTGGCGTACTTGTACTGGTATTATTTGGCAGTGTAGGATCCGGTTCATTTCCTGAAATTATTGCCGTGTTAGCATAAGACCCACTAGCGTTAACAATAGCAACTACTGTTAAAGTAGCGCTTGTACCACTGGCCAAATTTCCTATCGCCCAAGTTGTTCCATTATAGGTTCCCACTGATGGAGTTGAATTTGCCAATGTATAACCCGTAGGCAGCGTTTCGGCAACGTTTACTCCTGTGGCATCACTTGGACCATTGTTAGTAGCGGTTATCGTAAAAGTTACATTTGCCCCTACTGTTGGAGTGCTAGTACTAACTGTTTTAACAACCGATAAATCGCAACTTGAAACCGGTGCTGGTGTAACGGTACTTGTATTATTTGCCGGTACAGTATCTGACTCATTTCCTGAGATGATCGCTGTGTTGGCATAGGATCCGCTAGCATTAACTTTGGCAACTACCACTAAAGAGGCACTTGCTCCATTGGCTAAATTACCTATACTCCAGTTTGGCGCTGTCCATGTTCCTGTACTTGGGGTAGCACTTACAAAGGAATAACCAGATGGTAACGTATCTACAATATTCACTCCGGTTGCGTTAACCGGTCCATTATTGGTAGCTGTTATCGTAAAAGTTGCATTTGTTCCTATGGTTGGCGTTGGGTTATTAATCGTTTTGACAACTGCTAGATCTGAGCCTATTACAGGAACGGTAACAATTGCATCTTCACAATTCGTAGGATTTGTTTTCTCACAAATTCTATAGGTTAGCGTATAATTTCCTGCAGGTGTTCCTGGAGCAACTACAACATCTGTTCCTGATAAACTGATTCCTGCATTGGTCGAACTTCCGAAAAAGATATTTACATTTAGTGTTGTTGCTTGATTTCCATTTAAGGTGTCGTTTGACAATACATTCGTTAATGAGGTTCCTCCGGTGAGTCCGTTTACTGGAGTTCCAACATCATCATTGGCAATAATTACAGATAATGGTGTACCAACTATAGCAGTATCTGTACATCCATTAGTGTTGGTCCATATAAAATTATAAACCCCTGATGGAGTATCAAAACCTGTAATAGTGGTTGTTGGACTAGTTGGATCATTGATTGTTACCGGATCAGGATTGCTTCCCAGTGCCGTCCATGTACCTGTTCCAACTGCTGCCATAGTTGCAGAAAGCCCTACAAATGTTGACTGGTCAGGACCAGCATAAGCTGTAGAAACAGTCACTGAGGCTGGTAAACTTTCTACTCCTGCGGCATCTATTTCGCTGAAAGTAAATGATATCGTGTCAAAACCGGCGTTAGGATCTACAGTTAATAAATTAGGATTGTAATTTGAAATTATCTGTCCTGCTGTTACTGCAACATTATTATAATATAAAACCCCATTGGTTGGTAGGGTTACAATTTTTATAGTGTTAGTACTACTGGTACCATTATAAGTACCATCTTCAATATCGGTACCTGTTAAAACCGGCACGCTTACCTTGGTATTTCCACCAGGATCAACTTGACATGAGGATGCAGAATTAGCAACTGGTCGATTATCAATTCCAAAATTTGCATTTGCCACAGCGGTTATACCTATAGTGACATTGGTCAAAATACCATTTACAGAACCGTCATTACCTGCTGCTGTCCCAAGATTTTCTCCTGTGTTAACCCAGCCTGAAGGCAAACTGGCACTCGGAGCCGGAGAACCAACAGTACCTGCTGTTGTACTCAAAACAATGCTATAGGTGCCAGCGATAGGACTTACTAATGAAAAATTATAAGTTCCATTTGCGGCTACAATAGCATTAGCCACTACGTTTCCTGAGCTGTTAACTAATACTGCGGTCAAACCACCGGCATTAGTACCTGTTCCGTTTACCGTATTGGCTGGACTGCCATTTAGACCATTAGCATCATTAAAAACAGTACCACTTAGTTGTAAATTAGCATAATCCTCAACTTCTCCATTTGTGTAAATATCATCATATCCTGTAAAATCTATTGGTATGCTGGCTACTATAAGTCTGGTTTTATATGTTGATGAAGCCCCCGCAGGTGCAACAACTGTTGCAGTAATTGTACTTCCCGCAGTACCACTGCCATTGTAAAAAGCACTATTGCCATTACCATCAACATCATTAGAAAAATCCCCATCATTATTCCAGTCAAACCATAATCCATAATTTACTGTTGTACCTGGGGTATTACTATTTAAACTGATATTGGTGGTAATTGTTGTTCCCGAAGTAGAAGGTATGCTCAATCCATCATCAAAAGTATCAGCCGTTGCCGTTACATTTCGTAATGGACTTGTTTCAATGCTTACTCCGCTACCTGCCCATACAGCACCGTTATTTCCTGAAGGCACACCCGCAGTAATACAACTCAATATTTTTGCTTGTGCTACCGGCCATGTTGATGTTAAGTCATTATAATCATAATCATCAATTTTTTTTACTTCGTAGTTGTAAGAAGAACTACAACCTCCACCGGCACTGGTACCAGTTAGCGTATAAGTACCCGGTACTGTTACTGAAAGCGAATTTCCATTAACAACAGTGGCATTGTTACTATTCGTCCAACTATAGGTGAGACTTCCCGATGCAGAACCTCCTGAATGAAACAAAACGGACGCTGGTATTGCGGTTTTTGCAATACTAGGTCCTTGATAAGAAACCGATAAAGCGCCCGCACCTGATGAACTATCAAAATAATTCATTTCAATAGTATGATAGCCAGCAGTAAGTGAAAATGCTGTTGAGGCAACTTCTGTTATGGTATGCCCCCCATCATTACTTACTCGTAAAGATCCATCTATATATAAATTGCTTCCGTCTTTACTATTGGTATAAAAAGTATACGTTCCTGCATTGGTAATATTAATAAATCCTTTGTACTTCACTCCATAAGCCGTTGAGGATGCCGGGGTAATACCGGTAAGACCAGTAAGGTTCATTTGAGATGCCACACCTATGTTAGTAGGGTTTTGATTGTAAAAGCCTCGTACTATTGTCGTAAAATCTGAACTGGTAAAAAGCGAAGTGGCATCATAAGGACTATAGGTTTCATAATTTAACCCTGCAGTATAGCCAGCAGCAGAAAGTGAGACAGAAGGTGTACCACAATTTAATTTATCTGAACCTAATATAGTGACTGTAAAAGGTGTTACTACACTAGGATCTACTGTTAGTGTAGTGCTTTTTGATATTAAACAACCGTATTTATCAATATAAGTGCAAGTATAAGTACCTTCATGCGAAGCATTAAGAGTATTAATGTCAAAATTAGCCTCGGTACTGGTAAAACCATTTGGTCCCGTCCAACTTATACTCGTTGGAACTGCTTCTGCAGGAACAGGTACTGAGGTAAAATGGACAGCTGCACCGGTACACGCTGTTGGGTTATTTGGAGATACAGTAATATCGGTCATAGGAAGATTTACTGTCAAATTTTCTGTATAAGTACAACCATTAGAATCGGTTACAGTTAACACGTAGGTTCCCATATCAGCAGCCGTATAACTACTAAGAACCGGATCTGATATGTTGCTGGTAAAACCATTTGGCCCTGTCCAACTGTAACTGGAGATCGTTGTATTATATTGAATGGAACCACTTTTTAACTCTAGGGTGTTAGAACCGCAAACATGATTTGCAGTAGGAAACAAAACTACATTACCAAAATCAGAGAAATTACTGAAATCGCCACCACCACCACCGGCAGTTGAGTACATGTTTTGATAAAATAAGAATTTACCCGATGTCGGGTTTGTATTTTTTATGATCAAAGTTCTACCCGGAGAAATATTTGGAATGGTATTCATTTGTTTGTGCATATATTTCCAGCCAGGTAAGCCGGGAACATCAACAAAATCTGAAGCCATTATAGCGGTTGGCACAGCAACACCATTACTTGTTACGGTAAATTCATCCTCGGATCCACTGGGAACCACTATGTTAAAAAAGGAAGAACTAGCCGAAGTAGGATATTGAAAAGCCAAAGAGCTAATACCCTTACAACTGGCAACGGGGGTCAAAATCCCAGACCCTAATTCGGCACCGGCACCTCCTAACTGGTAGGCAGAAATGGGTTTGTCCGAAGATATATAAGCAGCATTTTTTCCTGCCGGCAGGTCATAACGCACCATTTGGCCTTGATCAACAACTCTGGTAGTAGTAGTGGTACCATCAAAAATTGTTATTGTGGTACCATTTTGGCTCCCTGTCAGGAAAATACTTTCAGCTATTGAAAGATTGGTACGTATATGTACATAAGCATTTCCGAGTTTGCTGACTGGTACCAGCTGATCTCCACCATTGTCAGCAGCGCCACCAGCCTGTATTAAATCATCACTATAGGTTACTACGACAAGTTTAGTAGAAGTAACTGTCGTCCCTGCCAAATGTTTTCCACTCTTTGTCGTACTTTCGGCTCGATAACTTTGACCTTTATTAAGTGTGATGTTAAAAGGCACATTGGCACCATGACCAATAATTGCCTCAGAAGGTGTAACGGTAACAATCGTATTGTCTTCAGTAGCTGTAATGACTGTTTCAGCATTTGCTCCTGCATACGCACCTCCAATCGCATATAAATTTTGACCTGGTACTATAAAAGAAGTACCTAAAGCATTTGGCCCACGCAACGGAATAGTACCATAATTATTACCTGTTTCATTAGCATAATAAGCTCCCATTTGTCCCCAAATACGGATACGAAGCCCTCTGTCTACAATGCTATTGGCTGGTGAAACAGTAATGGCTGCAATGAAGGATGACATATCCACAATTGCGGAACCACCAGCAGCCACTGTCCCGGTAAGGGGAGTACCGCCATTAAATGCAGCATTTGCAGGCATATCAATTGCATAAGTATTGGTTCCTGTACCCACTCCGGTAAAGTGAATTTTTTGAGGGGAGTTATATCCAGGTGCCCAGCCTGGCACACCAAACCAGAATTCAAAATCAACAGGGGTTGATGGTACTTGCGCATTAGCTGAAAATCTCGGGAATAAAAATAAAAAGAGTAACAACAAAAAGTGAATGTACTTTTTTTTCATCGTAAATAGATTTTAGTTAGGATTTGTATGCAAAAATTTGTGGCAAAAATAAAATTTAGATTACAACTTATAAAAAAATATTAAGACTGACAAAATTCATTTTATATTTTTAGTTGCCATATCTGTAACATCTTTTTTTAAATCTAGTCGTAAACAACTATTTCATAAGTATTATATAAATTTTGCTAATAGATGTTATGTGGCATTTTTTTACAAGATTTGATTTAATATTAAAATCAAAACACCTTAATAAAAAACTGTACACTAATAAATCAATTTTCACTCAGTGAGTCAAAATATTGTATAAAGTATTAAATGTCAGTGGTTTAATCTTCTTGCTTTGTTGAAACAAATTATATGTGACATATATTAATAATAATGTTTAAAATTAGTGCTTTACTAATAAGTTTAACTAATAAAGTGTGTAGATAAAAAACTAGTATGCTGTAGAATTTGTTCTACAAAAAACATTGTCATATGAAGGATGCAAGTAGAAAAGTCAGGATTTAGGTTTTATAATCGGAGACTTTTTTTATTGGAAAAAAGAAGGCATCGAAAGCCTTGAAATTCAATGAAGAATTTAGAGTATTACCAAAATAAAAAAACCCGAAATTTTCATTTCGGGTTTAAATTCTTGCGGAGAAAGAGGGATTCGAACCCCCGGACCTGTTACAGTCAACAGTTTTCAAGACTGCCGCATTCGACCGCTCTGCCATTTCTCCAGTATGTCGCTTTCATTATCTGATTGCGGGTGCAAATATAATAAGTTTTTTTAATTTACAATGTGTTTTTTGAAAATTTACTTAAAAAAATACAAATACCTCTTTTTTATAGGTGGTGGAAAGCAAAATTAAATTTTATCGATATCATATTTAAAATTTTATGCGATTAAAATTCAGTATTTTAAAATTGGTTTTTAGATAGGCTTGTTTTTTATACACTGATTTTAAAGAAAAAACCCGAAAAGAAATTTTTTGGTTTTGTTTTGAGATATAAAGCTATTGAAGAATTAATAAATTAACTAATTATAAAAATGTAGCTTAATTTGCTCTTTATTTTATGTTTATGTATTTATTTTCTTATTTTATTTTTCAATAATATAATTTAATTGAGTAATATTCATTTTATTTTTTATTTTTGTTTAGACTAAATATAAATAACAATGAAAAACTTTCTTATTGCTGATTCTGAAAACCTACACATAATCGGATTGAGATATACACTCAAGAAGTTTGTAAAAGCAGCAAACTTAACGGTAGTAAGCTCAAAAGATGAGTTGCTTAATCACTTAGGAAAGTATAAAGTGGAGTATTTAATTATCGATCCTAATAATATTTTTTTATTCTACGAAGACGATTTTAAGCATCTTAGAATGACTTATCCAAGTTGTAAAATCATCATCTTATCACATTTCAAAAACAAGCAAACGGTAAATAGTTTCCTTTGTGATAACATTAATGGTTTTATTTCTAAAGATTGTCAGGAGCAGACCATTTTTGATGCTCTATACAAGATTGAAAATGGTGAGCGTTATCTATGTCCGAAAACGTTAAATGGACTTATAGATGTATTGGTTTTGCCAACATCAGACACTAACGAAAAGCTTACTTTTAGAGAATGTGAGATTTTAAAACAAATTGCTCAGGGAAATAACGGAAAAAGTATTGCTTCGGAGCTTTTTATCAGTATCCATACTTTTAGAACTCATCGCAAAAATATTATGAAAAAAACAGGAAGGCATACCACTCCAGAGCTTATACTGTATGCTATTGAGAAAAAAATCATATAATTGCATTCAATTTATTTATTATTAAATAGGTTGCTTGAAAATAGCTTTCCAAAATTGCTATCAAGAAATTCCCATCCTCGAAAAGTTCTCTATCGTATACATTAGCTTGACTTATTGTAAAACTTAAGATTTCGCCTTTAGTATTAATGACGATATGTAATTTGAATCGATACAATTATCCCATTGTCGATTTGTCAATTTGAGTAATATCTTTAAAAACTTTATTCTGTTTGAATATTGCTTTGTATCAATTCAGCAAATCTTTTCTTTTAGATATTGCTGATGGAAGTCTTAATGACTTTCTAACTATGAAGGTTTTGATGCAATAATCAAAATTATTGCAAAATTCATCAATGCAACAACATATATCAGCATTTTGTACAAATCAATTATAAAATAATTTATTGTATAAAATACTGTTTATTAGTTGTTTAGTGTTATATCTATTCTTTTTTTGCATTCAAATTATATAGTTCCTGAAATAATAATCAAACTCAGTTTATCGGTTGTTTTATACTACAAATGAGGTAGAAACAGTACCTCATTTGTGCAACTTTATTTACTATTAATGTAGTATTGACTTTACTTTTTATCGAATCTACTTTTGCTTGAAAATCTTTAGAATGATTCTAAATAAAAAAAACAAACAATGGAAGCAAGACAAAAAATAAAGACAATTCAGCTGGAGAATGTATTAGAAAAAGATCATCATAAGCATATCTTTTCTAATAATAAAAAAGCCATTTCCCTTTATAAAAAGAGTATGAAAAAGGCAATAAAAGTAATTTCTGATCATTTGGAGAATAGAGATACGCCATTTACAGGTGCAAGTATTACTTCAATTAAGGAAAAAATAGATTCAATAGTTCTTGAAGATAATTATGAAGGCAAAAGTTTTGACTATGTTCTAGACGAATTAAAAGATATTTATCTTAACGATTGCATTCATTTTCACGATCCAAAATATATAGCGCATCTTAATTGCCCAATTTTAACACCTACGCTAGTAGCAGAAGCGTTTATTTCGTCCTTGAATTCATCAATGGATACATGGGATCAAAGTACCGGAGCAACTTTTATAGAATTGAAACTGATTGAATGGACAATAAAGAAGTTAGGCTATCCTAAAAAAGCTGATGGGATTTTTACCAGTGGAGGAACACAGTCTAATATGATGGGATTGCTCTTAGCAAGAGATCATTATATAAAAAAGCATTACAATATAGATCCTAAAATGGACGGACTTCCAGCAGATGCTTCTAAGTTTAGAGTTTTATGTTCAGAAGTAAGTCATTTTAGCTTAAAAAAGAACCTAAGTTTATTGGGATTAGGTCAGAATGCAGTAGTTCCTGTATCTGTTGATAAGGATTTTAAAATGAACATTCAGGCTCTAAAAAAAGTAATTCAGCAACAAAAAGATTTAGGGAATATCCCAATAGCAATTGTTGGTACTGCAGGAACTACAGACTTTGGCTCAATTGACCCTTTAATTGAAATCGCAGCCATATCAAAAGAAAATAAATTGTGGTTTCATGTTGATGCGGCCTATGGAGGTGGCTTATTAATAAGCGAAGAGCATAAGAATAAATTAGACGGAATAGAACTCTCAGATTCTGTTACGATAGATTATCACAAAACGTTTTACCAACCCGTAAGTTCAAGTGGTTTTTTTATGAGAGACAAGTCCTATGTTGACTACATAAAATACCATGCAGATTATTTGAACTCTAAAGAACAGGAAGACGAGGGGATTCCGAACATGGTTAAAAAATCAATACAAACCACTCGCAGATTTGATGCTTTAAAGCTATGGTTTACCTTAAGAATAATTGGTACTGATGGATTAAGTACCTATATGGAAAAAGCAATCGATAACGCACTTTTTACAGCAAATTTATTGAGAAACAGAAACGATTTTGAATTGATTCACCACCCGGAAATCAGCACAATCGTATTTCGTTACACACCTTGGAAAGCAGATGAAAGACCATTTTGCGGTTTAAACAGCTATATCCGTAAAGCGATTTTCAATGAAGGAAAAGCGATTATTACCAGCACCAAAGTGTATAACGAAGTATACTTGAAATTCACCTTACTAAATCCGCTTACAACTCCCACCGATATCGAAGAAATCATTGATTTAATCGTATCTCACGGTCAAGAATATTTACTAATAAATTAATTACTCATTATGGAAAATAAAATATACGATTTTATAGCAGTTGGTGTAGGACCTTTTAATCTAAGCCTTGCTTGTCTTACCGCGCCAATTGAAAACCTTGACGGTTTATTCTTTGACAAAAGTGAATCTTTCAACTGGCATCCAGGTATGCTCTTGCAGGATACAACGTTGCAGATTCCTTTTTTGGCAGATTTAGTTACTCTGGCTGACCCAACAAGTGAGTTTAGTTTTCTGAATTATATAAAAGAACAAGGCAAAATGTACTCGTTTTACATTCGTGAAAACTTTTTATTGTTAAGAAATGAATACAATCAGTATTGCCAATGGGCGATTAAAAAATTGCCAAATGTGTTCTTTAATACTGAAGTTTCAACTATAGAGTACGATGAAAATCTGGCAATTTATATTGTACAAACCACTTGTACCAAGACTGATAAAGTTACTTTTTACAAAACCAAAAAGCTTGTGTTAGGAACAGGAACTGCACCACATATTCCTAAATCCTGTAAATCTCTAAAAGGAAAAGCAATTCATTCATCAGGGTACATTCAGAATAAAGCGGCGCTTCAAAAGCAAAAATCCATCACGGTATTAGGAAGCGGACAAAGTGCTGCCGAAGTATTTAATGATTTATTACAGGAAATTGACGTTTATGGATATCAGCTTAACTGGATTACGCGTTCATCACGTTTCTTCCCAATGGATTATAGCAAGCTCACATTAGAAATGACTTCTCCAGAATATGTAGATTATTTCTATAGCCTTCCGGCAGAAAAAAGGGATTATCTGTTAAAAGAGCAAAAACTGCTTTACAAAGGAATCAACAAGGATTTGATAGGGGCGATTTTCGATACCATTTACGCTAAAAAAGTTGTAGCAGAAATTGATGTGAATTTAAGAACCAATGCAGCTTGCATAAAAGCAGATTATGATGAAGATACACAGTCTTTTGAATTAGAATTGCATCAGGTTGAACAGGATAAAAAATACCGTCATGTTACAGAAGCATTGGTTTTGGCAACAGGTTACGGTTATGAGCTGCCTCGTTTTATAGAAGGAATTTCATCGAGAATTCAGTGGGATGAAAAAGGACGTTTTGCTGCCAATAGAAATTACAGCATAGATACAAACGGAGGTGAAATTTTTGTTCAGAATGCAGAATTGCACACACACGGTTTTGTTACGCCAGACTTAGGAATGGTATGCTATCGCAATTCATACATTATTAAAGAAATGACAGGAGTAGAGCATTATAAGATTGAATCTAAAATTGCTTTTCAGGAGTTTGGAGTTGCTGTGTCTGAAGTTGTTGAGTCGAATGTGTTTGAAGAAATCTCATAATTACAAAGCGATGGAAATACAACAGAATAAGAGGATTTTAGCAATAGATATAGCTCGGGGAATGAGTGTGATTTTTATGATGCTGATTCATACCATGCTCATTTACGGAGATATTCCAACACAAACCAATTCAATTTTAGGAGAAATCACTTTATGGTTGGGCCGAGGAACAACTATGTTTTTGGTAAGTATGGGAATTTCGTTTGTGTTATCAAGAAGACAGAGTTTTCTAAAAGTATGCAGAAGAGGTCTATATATTTTAGCGATTGGTTACGGAATGAATTTCTTGAAGTTTCTGGTTCCAGAATTCATATTTGGCGGACTACCAGAAGCTTTTGTGAGCGCGTACGAATTAAAATCGGGGACATTAGAAACAGGAATATTCTTTTTGCTTTTGGGAGATATTTTACAATTGGCTGGCGTAACACTGTTTATAATGGGAACTATCAACCATTTTAGCAAAAGCAAATACGTTCCATTAATAGTTGCTTTGGCAATAATTGCAATTTCTAAAGAAATAAGCGGCTATAGAATCGGGATTGTGGGATTAGATTATATCTGCGATTTATTTTTCAGTGATAGGTTTAATGTGTATTTCCCGGTTTTTCCTTGGAGTGCCTTTATTTTACTGGGAATGTTCTTAGGAAGATGGTATAAAGAATTAGAGGAGAATCAAACGGTATTTTTTAGAAAAATGTTATTGCTTGGTTTTGTTTTTATTGCAATTGGCGGGATTCTAAATTTTACTAATTCTGAATATCATTTTGGAGATTATTATCACTTAGGTCCAGGTGGTAGTATTTTAATTTTAGGAGTCAATATGATTTTTTACTGGGTGGTAAATTGTATTGTTAATCTGTTTAAAGAAGATAATCCTGTTTTTAAGGGGCTTATTTTCTGTAGCAAAAATGTAACGAGTTTATATGTGATCCAATGGGTTTTGATCAATTGGGGAATGTATGTAATTGGTTTTTGGGAGCATGACCAAATCACGGTTTTATGTTTATTTCCGGTTGTTATAGGTTTGAGCGTCTCTATTCAGATTTTATACAATTCAGTTCGTAATCTATTGCGAGAAAAATGGATTAAAGAGCCAATAAATCAATTAATTAAAACAGTATAAAAATGAATTTATATAATGGAAAACCTGTTATAAAAGGATCGCTAAACCCCATTTATACAATTACAATTCCAGAATTTGGTACAATTGATTTTAGGCCTTTACAACTGGAAGTCGATACAGAAATTATACATGACTGGGTTAATCGTGATTATGCACAATATTGGGGAATGCAAGGTAAATCGCTAGAAGAAGTCCGAGCTGAATATGAAAAATTAAGTAGTGAATCGGATATTTTTATAGGACTCGTAAATGGAGAAGTTTCTTTTTTATTAGAACGTTATAATCCAAAACTGGACATCATAGGAAATTATTATCCTGTTCAAGATTACGATTGTGGTATGCACGTAATAGTTGCACCCTGCACGAAATATATTCAGCAATTTACATGGTATATTTTTTCTGGAATCATGAAATTTATTTTTAGTGATTTAAAAGTGCAGCGCATCTTGGTAGAACCAGATATTCGAAATGAAAAAATGTTTAAAATCTGTCATCGGGTAGGTTTTGTAGATTCAGAAGTAGTTTGCTTGCCACATAAAACCGCTTTGTTGGCATTCTGTAATCGTGACCAATTTATCAAAAAAACAAATTTATTTAACCTCAATTATATTGAAATGAATAACGAAAATCAAATAGAATTTCCGCAAAATGCCATAGCACATATACAGCCAGAAGTATGGGAAAAAGCAAATCGGCTATTGGTAAAAAAAGCAATTTGTGAGTTTTCGCATGAGCTTTTAATCAAACCGGTTTTAGAAAAAAGTGACAAAAATGGTAATCAGTATTCTTTGCTTTCAGATGATAATACTATAATATATGGTTTTAATGCCCAACAACTTGCATTGAATCATTTAAATATTGAGTTAAACTCTATTTCTAAAATCTATAAAGGTGAAAAAGCAGTTTTAGATGCAGTAGAATTTATTCGGGAGTTTAAAACAAGCTTGGGGATTTCAGATGAATTACTACCTTCTTACATCGAAGAAATCATAAGTACATTATACGGAAGTGCCTATAAATTATTAAAGGAAAATTCGACCTCCAAGTCACTAGCCAATTCAGATTTTCAGACTATCGAGCAGGCAATGATGGAAGGACATCCAGGCTTTGTTGCCAATAATGGTCGTATTGGTTACAACAGTATGGATTATAAAGCGTATGCTCCGGAAACAGGAAATCCGTTTAAAATTATCTGGCTCGCAGGTCACCGCGATAGAACTGTTTATGCAGGGACAAAAAAGCTGGATTATGATACTTTGATTCAGCAGGAATTAGGAACAGAAACGCTGGTACATTTTAATAGTATTATCGAGAAAAAAGGAGCCAATCCAAAAGATTATTACTTTATACCAGTTCATCCGTGGCAATGGTTCAATAAACTGGCCAATTTGTTTTCGCCGGAAATTGCCAAAGGAAAACTGATTTGTGTAGGTTACGGACCTGATTTGTATCAGGCACAGCAATCTATCAGGACACTTTTTAATTTAAGCAACCCTAAAAAGTTTTATACTAAAACCTCACTTTCTATACTAAATATGGGCTTTATGCGTGGTTTACCAGTGTTTTATTTGGGTACAGCTCCAGAAATGGCCGAATGGTTGGATCAGTTATTAAGCAAAGATGAATACTTGAAAAAAGTAGGTTTCGGAATGCTTGGCGAAGTTGCCTCTGTGAGTTACATCAATCCGTATTTTGAAGAATTTGGAAAACACAATCCGTACAATAAAATGATTGCTTCTTTATGGAGAGAAAGTCCGGTTGCTAAATTAGAAAACGACGAACAATTAATGACAATGGCGGCGCTTTTACATATCGATAAAGACGGAAAAGCATTGGTTTCAGAAATTATAAAAGCTTCTAATTTGTCTATCGATAATTGGTTAACGGAGTATTTTAAAGTATATCTAAGCCCATTACTGCATTGTTTTTATGAATATGATTTGGTTTTTATGCCACATGGTGAAAATCTAATTTTAGGATTAGAAAATCATGTTCCCGTTCGTTCATTTATGAAAGACATTACCGAAGAAGCTGTTATCCTAAATCCAGATGTTGTTATACCAAAAAATATAGACAGAATGTATGCTGAGGTTCCGGAAGACGTAAAATTGCTTTCTATTTTTATAGATGTTTTTGATGGTTTTTTCCGTTTCATGTCGGCAATTTTGGTCGCAAGCGATGGCTACAACGAAAATCGTTATTGGGAATTAGTGGCAGATTGTATTTCTGATTATCAAGAAGCAAACCCGCATTTAGCATTAAAATTTGAGCAATATGATTTGTTTGCCAATGAATTTCAATTGTCATGTTTAAACCGTTTGCAATTGAATAATAATAAAACAATGATAGACCTTGATGATCCGGTAGCTTTATTGCAATTTCTGGGAAAATTGCAAAACCCGATCGCGCCGTATAAAAAAATAATAGCTTAAACCCGCAACAGATGATTAATACTATAATAACTCATCCTGAAAATAAAGCCGTTACAGATATTGTTTTTGTGAAAACAATTCCGGGTTTAGGTGTTTTTGAGCTTCGTCCCATAGATTTAGATACAGATATTCCGCTGCTTCATAATTGGGTAAATCGTGATTATGCCGTTTATTGGGGAATGAATGGATTCTCTTTGCAGGAAGTATACGATTCGTATAGCAAAATTCTCGAAAAGACTGATGTTTATATGGGGATTTTTAATGATGAGGTTTCCTTTTTGTTAGAATGTTATAATCCAGAAGAAGATACTATTGGAGAATATTATCAGGTCAAAAAAGGGGATAAGGGCATGCATATTCTTGTGGCACCTTTTGAGAAATCGATAAGTAATTTTACATGGTCAATTTTTACCGTGATTCTGGATTTTATTTTTTGTGATGCCAATAATCAGCGAGTAATTGTTGAGCCAGATGCTCGCAATCATAAAATTCATTTGCTGAATAAGAAAGCAGGATTTGTTTTTCAGAAGATAGTCGAACTACCACATAAGAAAGCCCATCTCGAATTTTGTACCCGTAAAGATTACTACAAGGCTTTGCAGTCTATTTAAATTAAAAAAAATGGAAATACCAACTACAAGTATTGCGCATATAACCAAAAGCAATTGGGATAAAGCCAATGCAATTTTGCTAAAGAAAACATTAAGCGAGTTTGCCCACGAATTGCTTATTGTTCCAGTATTAAAAAGCGGCAATTCATACAGTGTATATTCACCAGACAGAATCTTCGAATATACTTTTGATGCATCAATTTTGGTCTTAAATCATTGGTCAATTTCGCTTCAGTCTATTAAAAAGAAAACAGTAAGTGGAGAAGAAGTACCGTTGCGATTATTAGAATTTTTAATTGAGTTTAAAGATGTTTTAGGAATTGATGAAAAGCTTCTGCCGACTTATCTGGAAGAAATTACAAGTACATTATACAGTACGGCTTATAAGATTGCAAACGAAAAATATTCATCTAAAGAATTAGTAGATCAGGATTATCAGGTAATTGAGCACGCAATGACAGAAGGGCATCCCTGTTTTGTGGCGAATAGCGGAAAAAATGGTTTTAATATCGACGATTTTGCTCAGTTTTCTCCAGAAGCAAATGCGCCTATGCAATTATTATGGTTAGCAGGGCATAGGAGCAGAGCGACATTTTCAGGAATTGAAGGCTTAGAATATAAAAAAGTTCTTTTTCAGGAATTGTCTTTAGAAACGATTGCTTCTTTTGAAGATTTAATGCATTCAAGGGGTTTTAACAGCAATGATTATTACTTTTTTCCAGTACATCCATGGCAATGGTTCAATAAATTAGCTCTTATTTTTGCACCGGATATAGCCGAAGGTCATTTAGTTTGTCTTGGTTATGGTGACGATAATTATTCTGCACAGCAATCCATTCGGACCTTTTTTAATACCAGTTCACCAGAGAAATTTTATGTAAAAACGGCACTATCGGTAATCAATATGGGATTTATGCGCGGTTTGTCTCCCTATTATATGGAAAGCACGCCAACAATTACTGAATGGGTTGCCGATGTGGTAGAAAACGATGCTTACCTACAACAAAAGGGATTTACATTGTTAGGAGAAGTTGCAACAATAGGATATCGTAATTTTTTATACGAACCACTGGGTCGAAGTCTTCCCCATAACAAAATGCTGGCCGCTTTATGGCGAGAAAGTCCAATTCCAAAATTATCCAAAGGACAAAGCATCATGACAATGGCAGCATTATTGCATGTTGACCAATCTGGAAAATCTTTTGTTTCGGAATTAATTAAACGATCTGGAATAAGTTCAAAATTATGGATAAAGAGTTATCTAAATGCGTATCTATCGCCTTTGCTACACTGCTTTTATGAACATGAAATGGTTTTTATGCCCCATGGAGAAAACTTGATTTTAGTATTTGAGAATCATATTCCAGTAAAAGCAATTATGAAAGATATTACAGAAGAAGTAATGGTTTTTAATACCAATATGGAACTGCCGGAAAAAGCAAAACGTATACAGATTGAGATGAATGAACCGTTGAAGGTTTTGTGTTTATTCAATGATGTTTTTCAGTTCTATTTCCGATTTCTTTCAGCGATTTTATCAGAATCAGAAACATTATCAGAAAGTGATTTTTGGGAGGAAGTCGCTAATTGTGTCTATGAATATCAGGAAACCCATCAACATTTAGAAGAACAATTTAAGAAGCATAATTTATTCGCTTCAGAATTTGATTCCTGCTGCTTGAATCGTCTGCAATTGCGAAATAACAAGCAAATGCTTGATTTAGCTTCACCAATAGAGAGTCTTCAATTTGTAGGGAAACTAAAAAATCCAATTTCTACATTCACACTTAAAACTAAATTTTCAGCTGTGCTTTAATTGCAGAAGAAATAGTTTATTATAATCAGTTTTCTTTCTAGATTTATATATTTGGAAAGGAAACTGAATTTTTGAATTTAAAAAATAGTTATGTTATATCTTGCAAGGTCAGTAAAGTCAATTCGCGGTGTATTTGATCGGTTTTTTGAAATTTTGAAAAAGGCAGAATCATTCGATTTTACATCAGGGAGCATCCGGAAAGCCATCATAATTCTGTCTATTCCGATGGTTCTAGAAATGGTAATGGAATCGGTATTTGCTTTAGTCGATTTGTATTTTGTTGGTCATTTAAAAGAAAGTAATCACGCCATTCAGATAGTTGGTTTGACCGAATCAGTTTTTGCGATTATCTATTCTATCGCCATAGGAATAAGTATTGCTACAACAGCAATTGTAGCAAGACGAATAGGAGAGAAAGAAGCGAAAGAAGCCGCAAAATCTGGCGTTCAGGCAATAGTTATTGCTGTAATTATTAATGTGTTGATTAGTATACCTGGTTTTATATTTGCTAAAGACATTCTGAGATTAATGGGAGCGTCCCCATCTTCTATAGTTTATGGAGCAGTATATACTCAGATAATGATTGCTGGAAGTGTAGTGGTGATGCTACTGTTTTTGATTAACGGAATTTTTAGAGGAGCTGGAAATGCGATTATTGCCATGAAAAGCTTATGGATTGCCAATATTTCTAATATAATTCTTTGTCCTATTCTAATAAACGGATTTTGGTTTATTCCACCCATGGGAATTATGGGAGCAGCAATTGCAACCACAGCAGGAAGAGCGATTGGTGTATTGTATCAATGTTTTTTTCTTTTTAACGGAAAAGGAATTTTAAAAATAAAATGGAATTATTTTATTCCGAATATAAACTTAATTAAGGCGATTATAAAGCTGGCCACTCCAGGTGTTTTACAATACGTAATTGCTTCATGCAGTTGGATTTTTCTAGCGAATCTTGTTGCAACCACTGGAGGGGATTATGCTTCGTCTGGGTATCAGACAGCAATTAGGATCATGATGTTTTTTATTCTGCCAGCTTGGGGACTTAGTAATGCAGCCGCCACTTTGGTGGGACAAAATCTGGGGGCAAAAAAAATCGAGAGAGCCGAAAAAGCGGTTTATAAAACAGCCAAATACAATATGCTTTTTATGGGGTTTATAATGCTAATCTGTTTTTTTAGCGCTCATTATCTTATTTCCTTTTTTACCAATGATGCAGCAATTGTAAAAATTGCTGTAAACGCTCTACAGATTATGAGTGTCGGCTTTATTTTTTATGGTTTGGGAATGGTTTTAAATAACACTTTTAATGGTGCAGGGGATACCTGGACACCCACTTGGATTAATATTTTTGGTTTCTGGTTGTTCCAGATTCCGTTTGCTTATCTTTTGGTACATCACTATAAATTAGGACCAATAGGTGTTTTTATCGCAATTCCAGTGGCAGAAGCGCTTATAACTATCTTGAGTTTGATTGTTTACAGACAAGGAAAATGGAAGAGGATTGTTGTTTAGAAGGAGGTGGTTTTTGAAAGAGTGTCAAAAAGTCAAGAGCCTTTAAGTATTAATGTTAAAAGGCTTTTGAGTTTTAAAGTTTCTTTTGAAATTCATACTAGTAGAGAAAGAGGGAATTGTATTTGTTTTATAATGTATTGAAGAGTTTATGTTTTTTCCTATTTTAGGGTCTCGCTTTTGCCCTCTCAATTTTGAGCTGTTGAATTTAGTAATTTTCTAAAGGAGATATAATGAATTAAAAATTACAATCAAAAAATGATTGAAAATTAGAAGTTTAATAGTTTGAACAGGTTTAAGTAGTAAATATATAAAAAGAAAATCAATCATTTGCTTTCAAAAATTTTAAAGATACTATTGGCTGTGAAATAATCTTTATCTGTTAACCTTTTATTATTTTCAATTTTCTGTATAATTTTCCAAATTGTATTTAACTCGATAATATCAAATTTTTTGGTAGTTTTTCCCCATTGATAAATTTCAATCCATTTATTAGAATTAATATTATTGATTTTTTTTTCAATTTCATTCTTTTGTGTTGGATCTAATAAAGAATCATTATATCTGTTGTTGATTTCTAAATCGCTTTGTAGATCATTATTTATTTTAGTAATGTCTATTTCAATTTTATATTCTTTAAGTTTTTTCCAGCACTCTTCTTTTTTTGCCCATTCTCCAATTAAACCTAATTGACTGGTATCACGCATAAACTGGTCAATTTTCAAGAGTAATGTGTAAATTAGATTTTCAAGTTCAATCGATATTTGTTGATTTTTCCAAATCTTAAAGAGGTTTATTTTGTTACTAGTGATAAATCTAAGATATGATATTGAATATGGTACGACCATGTATCTCAAGTCACCAATTGCTTTTGATCCAGCACCATATAAGCGTTCCGCGCTTTTAAAAATAATAGATTTAGCTATCAGATCTTCAAAAAACACTTGATTAGTGTGAATATCATCTGCAATTTTCATGAATTCAACAAAATTTTTCTGTCTTCCTCTTACTACCCACCAAGGTGTCATTTCCCAACTGGCATAAAACCTACTAAGATCTTCTTTTGCAAATTTTTGGTCCTTAGGATTTCGCCTAAGCCATTTTTTTTGCTGACTTGATTTGTCTATCTGTGATAATTCATCAGTAAATTGCCCTCTTGCTCTTTCATAAAACCATCTTGTCTGACTTTTAACTAAATTAGCAGGAGCCCATATTTTTCTAGATAAATGTTCTAATTCAATGTGAAATGGATGATTAGATGAAAGATCAGCTTCAGAAACTTTATTTTGTGTATTAGCAAATCTTGAAATCCTGGAGATTATTTCAGTTTTTTTTAGCGGATCATTGATTACAGTGAGCTTTACTTGTACACATACAGCATTAATATCTGCGTTTTTATATTTTCTTTGTGTTTGAAATATTGAAGCAGTAGTTTGTCCTCCATTTACTATTTGAAAATCCTTAATTGAAACGATAGATTTTCGATCATCTGTAAGTTTAATTGATTCAGCTGTTGCTGAAATCCCATTATTATAGGCCATAAACATATGTGGTTCCTTAATAATAGTATCTCTTATTCCCTTATTAATATTCCCTCGAAACTGAAGAAAAGTCCTAACATTTTGTTCTAGTAAACGAGCCCCGTAGTCATGATAGATATTAGCAAGTATACTTGCTGGAATTATGGCAAGATAAGATTGATAATCATCATTTTTTTCGGGCATTGGGAGACATGAGATTGGAACATTAAATTTTTGAACAAAATCTATGAGAATTGCTTGTTTTCCTGAACCAGAATTATGTATACGATATATATATTCAATATCTCTTATATGGTAATGGATCTTTATGTCTCCAATTTCTGATTGTTCCGGTGGATTGACCGGGATCAACATATCTGAAAGAATATAGATGTTAACTCGAACAATCTCATTAATGATTGTATTAATCTTTTTAGCAAAATCGAATACTGGAGCTGTTTCTTCTATACCCTCCATTTTTCCAGTTACTAAATTACTTAGGAATCGAGTAGAAAGATTTACAGCTGTTTTGATTTCATCAGAATAAAGTCTACCTAATTCATCGGCTCCATTAAATACAGTTACAAAAAGATCAATTGTTTCATAGCCTTCACTTAATGCATATCCATTTATTTTATGAATACGATTACCAATACTGTTTTCCCTTATTTCTCTACAGAGAACAGCACCTTCTGTTTCACTTGCTTCCTCAAGATATTCTAATACCTTTTCAGTAAATTTTTCTTCCCGAATTCCTCCTGTTTTGTCAGATTCTATAAGATCAGCTATATCTTGTAGAACTACAGTTCGAAATCGATTCATTTCGATGTTAGAAACAGACATTTTATTCAGTTTTTGTGTTTAGTAATGAATTTAAAAATTTCCATTGGCCATCTTTTTCCCATTCAAATGAGTCATTTGGTTCCACTGTTTCACTATTTTTTAGATAATGGCGAATCTTTTTTAGGTTCTTTTCCAATGTTTCAGGAGGATAACCCAAACGCTCATCTTTATTGTCTTGTAATGATATTCTTTTAATTGGTGACGCAACTATTTGACTTATAGCTTTTTCATTTTCTGTTGAAATTAACCATACGGTATTTTGTATTTCGAAGTCGTATTGGAATTCATCTCCTGATTCACCATTTTTTTGAATAGTTCTAATAACTTGCCCTTTTTTGAAACAGATTTCATTTTTGAGAACTTGAAGTTTTTTAATTAATTCAAATCCAAGTTCCAGCTCTCTGCGATAAAAAGGGCTGTCATTATCATCATGAGAAAGTGGATTCATAAATGCACGAAGGCAGAGTCTAATTTTGGAATAAGGAGAAAAATCAAGTTTATTTTCTGTAAGATGATTTTCAAACCGATCTATAAGAGTACCCAATTGATCTATTGGTTTTATTTCTCCTGAAGGCATTGGGTCATATTTTTTACTATCCGGAAGAAATTTCTTGATTAATCTTTCACAAATTTTACGTTGATAATTAGCACATGAGGCATATTGTTTAATTCGAAAATAATGCAAAGCTTTCTCAATGTCATTATCCCCCGGTAACCATGCCGGATGGTCAAATCCTTTTGAATGTCTATCAATATACATTTCCTGAAAAGACCATTTATTGTTTTCTAAATGGTTTTTAGCTAATTCATACCATTGCCGATCATAAGTAGTTAAAAAAATCTGATGATCGGTGAAGGTTTTTGTCATAGTTCCTTGAATAATTGGATCAGTCAGTATATCTAACAGAGGAATTCGGTTAGAGTTGTCTAATCCTGTAAAGATATCATCTAAAAAAAGTACCTTGTAATCGGGTGAAGGAACAGATAGATGTGCTGCTAAAAATATGCACACTGCCAAAGCGGATAGACGAGCTTCATTTAGAAAGTGATGATATTGCTCTCTTTGTAGATTCAAATCTATGCCAAAATACGATACGTTGACTTTTATCTCTGGATGTCCTCCACTTAAAGATTCTTCAGTAAGTTGAGAAAAGGAGACTTTCATTGAACGATCAAAATATCTAAGTAGATAATTCAATGTTTCATTAAGATCTGTCAGTATTTGATTGGTACTTTGGGTGAAATCTCTAAGGTTTATTTCATCTGGTTTTGTTCGAACGATTTCAAGTAATGCATTCATTTTCAAATGCGTTTCAGGCCTTGAATAAACGGGGGTGGTAAGATCTGCTAAAATACCATCTTGACCAAATAAAAAATCAAATAGATTAACCTGATAGTCTTGAATAAAGTGAACACGCAATAATTCCCGATAAGTCATAAAGCTTCTACCTCTAGCTACTGAGCGAAGGAGTTCATCATTTACATTTATTCGATGTAAATCTTTAGAAAAAGTAAAAGTTTTTTCTTCTTTTCCTCTTTTAAAATCAACCTCTATAAATGGCTGTTCTTCTAATTCAAGTTCTCTGGAAAAAACATTCTCAGTAAAGTGATAACCAGGTTCGACTGATGACCTGAAGAGATCATTTAATGCTTTATAAAATGAACTTTTTCCACTCCCGTTTTCACCATAAATTAGCAGATTTTTTCCTCCTGTAAGATTGATGAAGTACTTAGAATTTGATTCTTTTATTTCATTGTAGAAAGCTCTGTAATTATTGATAGTGATTTTGCTAATTTTCATAATAGTATTATTGGATAAATACGGCTTTTATCTTTTTTACTTTTTCGTGAGTATCGAGATAGTAAACAGTTTTACGTACAGGATGATCTCTATCATAAAGTACTTTAAATAATTCTTCTGCTAAAGCGGCTCTTTTTTCTTTTATTGGCAATTCTTTTGGAATAATAGATTCCAGTGAATCATATAACACTTTCTTTTCTTGCTGCATAGATTCCAGAAAATATGTGCAGAAAATCAAAGCATCAAGCATGGCAGCAAAATAAGACCTAATAGTACCTGTGCCAAGAGTTTGCTCATTACGTCCTGCTGAAACCAGTAATTCATACAAGTTATCATACACCCACAATTGATGTTCTTCAGGATAAACAAGCGGAAATCTGTAAAGAACTTCATTCTTAATGAAATAAATATCCTTTTTCTGTTCCCCATTGATTCTTACCCAAGCCCCGAAAAGAGTTGAATTGAATAATGCAGACAGATATCTCGCCTTTGCCGGTTCAGGACGTATCACCCAGCAACTATCTGAAAAGGTAGCAGGTTGATCATGATAACAAAATGTAACATATTTTGAACGCTTTAAGCCGACTATAAATGGACCATTTTCTGTGATTTCTTGATCTGTTTTAGTGACAACCGAAGTAGAATCATTTAAGTAAAATTGCTGTATTTCTTTCTCTGCATAAAATGGTATAGAGGTTATCCCTAATGCTTTGTCAGTAGGTAATATCACATTTGTACGTGACTTAAGAACCTCATTTAATTCATCATTTCCAGGATAATATGGTACCAAGCCGCTTTGAAAATCAGTTTCCTTTAAAACATTCTGATAACTATTTTCAATTAGGTTTTTGAATGTTTTTTCACTTAATAGAGAATTTCTCCAGTTTGAATTATTTTTCTCCGAGTCGTCTTCATCAGGATCTATATCATCAATATCCAACTCTTCAGGATAATCGTACAATTGTTCTTGAAAGACCTCATTTACTGCATAAAGAACCTTTTCTTCATCTTCAATATATGGGAAGCTGATTGCCAGACCTATAATCGGAACATCGCTATATGGAGGTTCTTCCTCACGAAGTTTTGAGGTCAAGGGGTAAATAAGTAATAATGCGTTAGTTTCCTCTCGATTTTTTCGAATACGTAAAGGACTAGGATGTTCAGTTTGTGCCTCCTTGCCATTTTCAATCTTATCTTTAATGGTTTCATCAAATGCTTTTTCTAGTTGATCATTATTTAAATCAATGTATTCGTGAAAGTTACCTATAATGTGAGCTTTAGTCAATTCATAGTAAGAAGATGTTTCTTCTGCATCATCTTTACGAAAAGAAAGTCCTACTTTCTGCTCCCCATAATAGACTTGATTATCTTCATTAGCACTGTTATTTGTTATTAAAGCAATTGTCCAATTGACAAGTTTATTATTTTTAGCTTGCTTTTCTATATAATCCTTAAGCAATCCTGTGTGGAAAGATGGCTGTGACGATTGATAATCTATAAGGTATTCAATAATCTCTTTGAAATTATTTCGACCTTGCCAAACAAAAGATTGTTTCTTAAGATGTTTACTTTCATTAGCAACCCCATTTGGAGGGCCAAGTTTCTCAATTAATCGTTGAGTGATTGAGTGATTTTTTTCGAAAAGATCCTTTCGGGTTTTGTCAAATTGCCAGGTTTCTTCTAGATTACCTGAAAAACCAAATTCCATCATTTTTCTATATTGGAATCTATTGGACGCAGTAATCGTTAGGACTCCAGTGTGTGCTCTAACTTTCAAACCATAATTACGTGGTTTTCTTTTTAGTAGCCACATACGATCAAATTCTGCCCTCATTTCTTCGGTTGCTGCTGTAATGTGCTTGTAATGACTTACCAAATCTCCTGTTGTAAATAAGCGACATAAATCCAGATAACCTGGGCGATATCCAAACCAACGTCCCATTTGCATAAGAGTATCATACATTTTGGAAGCCCTTAGGTAGTAGCTTATTGTTAATCCCTCTAATGTGAGGCCACGAGATAGTTTATTTCCACCAACAGCAATTACTGAAAGTCCTTTTTTATTATTTTCATAATAATCAAGAGGTTGTATATTATCTTGTTCCAATCCTCCAAGTAATTTAGACCCGTGTACAGCTCGTACTCTGATCTTTGTCACAGCAGGAAGTAATTCTTTTTCTAATTCATTCCAGTGGATCGGTGTTATTCCTGAATCACTCAATTCTGGAAGTGTTAATATTTCCTGTGTTTTAGGAATAAAATCATGTTCCCATAATTCTTTCAACTGGGCCAAAAAGTCAGGATCTCTAAATTCAATCCTGTTTTTAAAACGTAAAAGTTCCTCTTCAACTTTTAAAGCAATATGATTTTGCCAATCGACAAAACGAGTAACATGTACCAGCATGGAATTATGTACATTGATCTGCCCCCTTACTCTTCGTGCTGCACAGGACAGGATAAAATATTTAATAGCTTTTTTTAAAGTATTAGGTAATTCTTGAGGTTTTGCATCATCTTTTTTATGTCCATCCGGAATGTAATTAAAATTGGTTCCTCTAATATTTTCTCTGCTTAATTCACTATCGTAATAATCCTTTGGCTGATAATCATTAATCGGTTCATATAAATGAATTGGTAATGGGTCTTGTACAGTCCCGTCTTCTTCATCAGATGCATTGTCATATTGTTGATCTTCACTAATAATTCCGAAAAATTTCTCCGGACCTATATAGTTTGAAGGCGGAGGAATATTAACAATGAAATCCCTTGGAAATAAATCTTCTCCGACTGGATAATCTTTATTTTTGAGCACAATTTTCAATCCTTTTCCAGGTTCTTTGTCATCTTTGGGAATTGGAATAAATACATTTGCATAAGGAGTTGCAGTATATCCTACATAAGCACTTTTTCTGAATAAACATAATAATGCTCGAATGGAACCGTTAATTGAAGAAACATTACTTTTACTTATATTTATAGAGGCATTATCTGCTTCATCATCGATCAGTAGCATCGGAAGATCATTGATTATTTTGTGATCTGTTCCAGAAACATCTTCTCCAACCTTAGCGGATAACCATTCTATTAGATTTTTTAATACTGCATTATTTTTCTTGATTACAACAATAACTGGATCACTTCCTTTGAGATATAAATTAATTGTTTCAGCTACATTTCTATGAAAATCACCATTAAGTGCACTGCTTGTTAGTGAATGGGCTGGAACATTGGGATTGAGTCGTCCTACACCTATGCGATTTGTCGTTTGGCTAAAACTACGACTTGTTTCAGTATCATAACCTAAAAACCCTTCATCAATACGTAATTGTGTTTGACTACGAAGTGAACTATGAATACCGGCAAGTACAATAATCAATTTGTAACCTGCATCAGCTGCTTTTGTAATTAGTCCAACGTAATTAGAAGTCTTTCCTGATTGAACATGTCCTACTACAAGTCCTCTTTTATCAAACTCATCGTGAGCATCAGGATCAGCCAATCTATCAAGAATATTGTCTGTCAAATCATCAAGACGTGATATGACTTTTGGTGCTATTTTTTTGTCATCTGCAAGATAAGATTGGTATCGTCGCCAAAACCTTCTATTGTCTGCAGTTCGAGACCATTTATCAATTATCCATGGTTCAACCTTTTCATTATCAAGTATGCGTGGTATTTCTTGAGTTATTCCAGTTACTTCGATCAATCTGACAAGTAGTTCTTCTTGATCAGCATTCTCCAGAGGAAGTATCTGACTTACTTTCTTAATAGCCTCCTTTATTTTTTCGACTGTTTCCGGTGGATCCATATCTAGGAGATTTCGGCATATTTTCTGTGCTTGCTCAAGGATAGATTTATCACTCATCTGTTAATGTTTCTATTAGTTGTGGATAATCGCTAAAAGGCTCTGTAGTCAATAATTTTCTTTTTGCAATATCACTATTAAAACCTTGTTTTATCCATCCAATAAATAATTCTTTCATCAAGGAAACAATTTCTTCAGATGGTGTTTTTTCAAAAGGGCGTACCATACTATCAGGATACTCATTTTCCTTTGCTATAATAATAGGTCCAGGAACTGTTTCTTCAATAATTCTGATTAGTTTTTGAATCTCTTTTTTCTTTTCCGGAAATTTTGCTATTTGTGCAGCAATAACAGGATGATCCTGGTTGATTCTGAAAAAATAACGTTCGTTTTTTACCACCTCATTCCATACAAATGAAAAATCTGTTGATAGGGAACGTTGAATTTGTTTGCCACGATGTCTAAATACTTGCTCAGCTTGAGTCATTGTAGCCATAGCAATTGCTTTAAGACGCTGCCTTGATGATAGTGGAGGACGGGCTCTGGATTTTTTTATATCAATTTGCCAGTCTTGATCAAGATGATTTGGTAAATCAATCATTATCCTGGCCAATTTATAGTGTGATTTTTTACGGGTTATGCCAAGCCAGTCAGCAGCAAGAAGTAATCTTTCATTTCTGTAAATGTAAAAACCTTGTAAAGTATCCCAACCACCTCTTTCTTCATTTTCAATCCAAACATCTTCTTCAAGTTTTGATCTATGAGGTAATACATATGCTTTAACTTTTACAGAACCGTTTTCTAATAATTCTTCAGGGAAAGGTTGGGTTGCAGCTTCACCTTTCAAAAAAGGATCCCATCCATTGACTTGTATTTCATTGAATATTATTTTTATTTTTCCGGTTTCTAAATATCGATGAAAGATCATTTCTATATGTCTTTTCACTTTTTCAGCGACATTATAAAATTCATCTTCAGAAATCTCTTTTTTATTAGTTTCAATGATTCGATCTAAATTTTGCCATACTACAATTGAACCTTCTTCCATATTATTGGTAAGTTCAATATCTTCTTCGTCTGCCATATTAAGAATTGTCCAACCTGCGGTATTAGGATCAGTGGTATAATCAAGATCCCACCGCCAATAAGTAATGGGAGTATTTTTTTTTCTCGAAAGTACTGTAAAAAGACGACACTGTGAAAATGAAGCAGTTTTAAGACCTAATCCGAAACGTCCTAAATCATTGACTTCTCTTTTTATTGAAGGACTTTGGCTTCCAGGTCGCATTGCTTGAATCAATTCGTCTTCATTCATACCTTTACCATCATCTCGAAAGCTAACTTTTGAAAGTTTACCATTCCATTTAAAGTCAATCCAAATGTTTTTAGCCCGGGCAAAAATAGCATTGTCAATGATGTCTGCTGCCGCTGTTTCTGGAGAATATCCAAGATCCCGCAAACTTTCAATCATTGAGCCTGCTGGGGGAACCGCTTCATGCTTTTTTATATTTTCATATTTATGTTGAGACATATTATGATTGTGTCGTTAGTTTTTGTTTTAGTTCTTCAACAGTGAGAGTAATTCCCTTTTTTCTATGTACCATTCTATGGCAATTAGCACATAAAACAATTAAATTTTTTTTAGGATCAGTAATTCTGATTTTATCATCTTCACCTCCCAGTGGAATTAAATGATGTACTTCAATAAAACCTTCTCCCCAACTACCATAAGTTTTGCCAAAATTAAATGTACATACTTTGCATGTAGTGCCATGTATATTAATGGCTTTTTCTCTTAGTTTTATGTTTCTTTCTGCTTTTTTTGAAATATAGACCTTTTTTTTTCCTTCAGTATAACTTTCTTCTTCATCTTCTTCTTCTCCGAGTATTGTACCCTCGATATTTACATTACTATACTGTACAAATCTTACATAGCTTTGAAAAGCACTTCTTAAGTCACGCCTTTTCTTGCTATCTATTCCGTCATAAAGGCTATTTTCAATTTTTTTTAATTCATTTAAATCAATTAATTCATATAAACTTAAGCCTTCTATATTAATAGAAAATTCTTTTAAAATAATATGATCAATCTGATTGGCATAAATCGAAATTGTTCCTTTTTGATATGGTATGCCATTTGGCTTTCCATTTTTTTCAAGCCAATTTGTAAATAAAGCTTTTCTTTGATTGATTATGCTGCTTTTTAAATTACTGGCTATTATTTGTAATTCTTTTTTATTCTGATAAAATTCTTGCCATATACTTTCTTCAAGTTGGCTTCCTCCAATCATTCCTTTTCCTTCAAAATTAGGATCGATTCTTTTAAAGTTGGCAAATTTCAAAGAAACACTACTAGCACTTCGAGAAAATCCATTTCCTTCATTTTTCAAGCTTAACAGATTACTCAATGCTTTGATTTTCGGATGAGTTCCATGCATTAGTCCATAATCTATTTTAAAATATAGATCAAGTGCAAGTATGAGTTCTTCTCTATTCCAAGGAGGGTTTCTCATTTATTTATCTTGAATTCTACATTTCACAAAAAGATAGTGCAGTAATGCATATCCTGTATTCACACTGAGGGCATTGCCCGCTTGTCTATATAATTGATGCCCGCTTACTCCAGCTTCAACAGCATTATCATAAAACTCTTTATTGAATCCCTGTAATTTTAATGCTTCCCAAGGAGTTAGCTTTCTTACAGGTTTTTTGAACAAAATTTCTTTTGGGGTATCTTTATGAGAATGATTGTTTAAAATAAAATCATCAGAGTAGTAATTATCTTGACATGCTCTATGCATTTTTACCATCGTTGCTGTGAGTGTTCTTGCAACATCTAAATCTATCTGTGATTTACTTTTAAAATTTTTTGATCCATCTGCTAAAATAGTATGCTTAATTTTTTCAGAAAGATAATACTTATCATCAACTTTTTTGTCTAATATTTCTAATACATTTTCATACATATTCAATGAATGACCATTTATATTCATGAAATTATCGATAATATTATTTTCAGTAAGATTAATTGAAAGCTCTTTTTTACTACAAACAAAAAAAACTCGTGCTCTTTTTTGAGGTAAACCGAAATTTTGAGAATCTAGAACTACGTAATTAACATATTTATATTCATGCTCTTTGAAAAAATTAAGTATTTTATTTAAAGTTTCACCTTTATTGTGTTTAAGAATATTTCGAACATTTTCTAAAACAACAAACTCTGGATTTTTTTGAGCTAATAATTCATGAATACTGAATAATATTTTTCCCCTTTCATCTTCTAATCCCAGTTGCTTACCTAAAAGACTAAATGCTTGACAAGGAAATCCTCCCAATAATAAATCGAAATTAGACATTTGTTGTATTTTTTCTCTCTCGGAAGTAAATTCAACAATATTACCCATTCTGGCTTCTCCATTTAAATTGTAGTTATTTCCATATGTTTTTAAAGCAAATGGGTCTATTTCAGAAAAAGCTGTACAATGCATATCAATATTTGAATCATATGATAGTAGTTCAGCAGCTTTTCTAAAACCTCCAATTCCTGAGAAGAGTTCTATATATCTCATTGTATAAAATGTTTTATTTCTTTGGCAATAACTTCAGCAAGTTTTACTGGAACCGCATTACCAATTTGTTTGTACCAACTATTAAGTCCTCCTCTGAAAATATAATCATCAGGGAATGTTTGTATTCTTGCAGCCTCTCTTGGACTTAGCCCACGGGATTGCTCAGGATGAATATACATGTGACAATCATATTTCATATGAGAAGTTATAGTTTTTGATACCTCGTTTCTTTTTAGTTTGTAATATTTATCCTTAAAAATATGTTTCCTATTTTTGTATACTAGGATGTCTTGAATACTTTCGTGTAAAGAATTTTCACCTTCAGGAAGACGTCGAAAAATCTCAAGATCGTTTTCATTATTGTAACGAGATCTATGATTCCATAAATAGTTTATTTCTCGATTTTTATTTAGTTCTTTTAAGAAATCATTCTGCTCAAGAACTATTTTGCGTAGATTGTATCCATTTTTTTCACTTTCATATTCGGCATTAAGTTTTAATGGATTTGTCCCTATTTCCGGTAATCCAAATAAGGCATCTTGGAGTTTGTAAAAATTTTCTGTTTTTTGTTTTGCTAACAAGCCAGCCCTAATTTGTTCAATGCTAAGAAAATTTTTGCCACCTATAAGTATATATCTTATGCGGCTCTGGGGAATTCCAAAATTTTGTGCATCAAGTATTAAAGGGTTGTAAGAGTATTCTTCTTTCGTGGCTGTTCTAATATCTTCTTCAATTTGATTTTCGACTTTTTTCATTCCCCTCACATTTTCCATTATAAAAAAATCAGGTTTTATGATTCCGAGTAATTTTACAAATTGTTTATAAAGAATATTTCTCTTGTCTTCAATGAAACTTTTTTGAAGACTTGTTTCATCTATTTCAAAATTTTGTCTATTTGCAGTTGAAAAACCCTGGCATGGTGGGCCGCCAGCTATTAATTTTACACCTTTAAATAGATGTAAATACTGATCTATGTTATCAACGAGTTCTTTGATATCTCCATTGAAAAATCTGTCTAATATTAGATCATGATTGAAATAATAAGTTTCAAGTGCATCTAAATAAATGTCATTAACAAAAGCAGGAACAAAACCAGCATTTGTAAGTCCTTGACTTAACCCTCCCGCACCACTGAAAAAATCTGCAAATAAAAAATCTGAAGTAGGCTCCTGTTTGAGTTCAGGAAGATATTTTTTCAATACTGAATGCTTTTTTGCATTGTTTTTACGTAACGTATAATATAATCCATTTAAATTTTTAAATAATTCTTTTTCAAGAAAGTTTTCATATTCTTTAGGAATTTCCAACCGCTCAGTTTCTTCTACAACAATATTTTCTTCTGCAAGAATTTTCAGAATTTCATTCATTAAATTCTGTGATTTTTTTTTAAATGTCTTTTTGTGATATTTGTAGTAAAATTCTAGCATTTTATTTTTAATTTTTCAATAATGTTGTATAAGGTGATCTCTTTTATTAAAGGTTTTAGTTCACATTCCCAAATTGTTATAACATTCCAGTCAATATTCATTAATTTTTTTTTATTTTCTATATCTTTTTCAATATTTCGATTGATTTTCTCTAGCCACCAGTCAGTTCTTGTTTTTGGTATCACAAAATATTTACAGTCTTTATGTCCATGCCAGAAACATCCATTTACAAATATGACAGTTTTATATTTTGGAAGTACTATGTCGGGAGTGCCAGGGAGTTTTTTGTCATGCAGTCTAAATCTAAGTCCTTTTGAAAAAATAAATTTCCGTACAAGTATCTCAGGTTTTGTATTTTTATTCCTGATCTTGCTCATGTTATAACTCCTTGTATATTTGGAATGTACATCAGTCATTAACTTTTTTTTAAAGTTATTATTATATTTTATCTCGCCTGTTTATTTGTATTTTATAAATGTTTTTATGCTTGCAATATAATCAAACTTTAGTAATCTAAAAAATAGTGTAATTTCTTTAAAATACAAATTGTTTTTTAGGATTTGATGTATAAGTAATTAAGCTGATTGGTAATAATGATTTTAGTCACTTTGAAGAATATTTATAATTCTTTAAAAAGTCAAAATAATCTTTTATAGCTATGTGTTTTTGTGTTGATCCAATAAGATTTGACGAATAATTTAGAATATTATCAAAAAACAAAAAACCCGAAAATTTCTTTTCGGGTTTTAAATACTTGCGGAGAAAGAGGGATTCGAACCCCCGGACCTGTTACAGTCAACAGTTTTCAAGACTGCCGCATTCGACCGCTCTGCCATTTCTCCAGTATGTCGCTTTCATTAGCTGATTGCGGGTGCAAATATAGTGAGCTTTTTTGGTTTAAAAAAAACTATTTTAGGAAAAAAATCATCTTTTTTTGATATGAATTTTTAATGATTTCATTTACTTGGTTTTAGGTTTGAAATAGTTGTAAAAAAAGTTTTTGGTAACGATGTGAATTGAGATTGTTATGTGGTAATTGGCAAAAAGTGATTAGGAATTAGCATTGGTTTGGTGTTTACGTCTTAGCAGAAATAAAAAAATCCTTAAGAATATAATTCATAAGGATTTCTATACTAACTAGTAATTTCTACTAATTTAATATTTCACAAATTCTTTTATTTCCAAGCCGTATCCAATCATTCCAACACGTTTGGTTTGTTCAGTATTAGACAATAAACGAATTTTTGAGATGTCAAGATCGTGCAAAATTTGGGCTCCAATACCAAAATCTTTATTATCCATCTTGATTTGTGGGGCTTTGAATTCGCCTTTGGTCTGTAATTCTTTTAATTCTACAATACGGTTTAGTAAATCTACAGATTGTAATTCTTGATTGATAAACAATACGGCGCCTTTGCCTTCATCGTTAATCATTTTAAACATATCATCCAGTTTTTTATGAGCATCGTTGGTTAATGTTCCTAAAATGTCATTATTAACTGATGTTGAATTGATTCGGGTTAATACTGCTTCACCTAAATTCCAGGTTCCTTTTGTTAAAGCGATATGGACTTGCTTATTTGTGGTTTGCAAATACGCTCTTAGTCTAAAGGTTCCAAAACGAGTTTCGATATCAAAATCTTCTTTCTTAACAATCAGACTGTCGTGTTGCATTCTATAAGCAACCAGTGCTTCGATGGAAACCAATTTCAAATCGAATTTTTTAGCCACTTTTACCAATTGTGGTAAACGAGCCATGCTACCATCTTCATTCATGATTTCAACAATCACACCAGCTGGTTTGAATCCTGCCAATCTTGCAAAATCAATAGCAGCTTCAGTATGTCCTGTTCTTCTCAAAACACCCCCTTGTTTAGCAATTAATGGGAATATGTGTCCAGGACGTGCCAAATCATGTGGTTTAGTGTTAGAATCTACCAAGGAAAGTATCGTTTTGGCTCTGTCTGCGGCCGATATTCCTGTAGTTACACCATTGCCTCTTAAATCTACTGAAACGGTAAAAGCAGTCTCCATAGGATCGGTATTGTTGCTTACCATAACATGTAATCCGAGTTCTTTACAACGACTTTCTGTTAAGGGAGCGCAAATTAATCCACGACCGTGAGTGGCCATAAAGTTGATCATTTCGGGAGTTACTTTCTCGGCAGCAGCTAGAAAATCACCTTCGTTTTCACGATCTTCATCATCAACTACAATAATTACTTTGCCTTGACGAATGTCTTCTATGGCTTCTTCTATAGTGTTGAGTTGTATTTTTGAGGTTGGCATCTGATTATTTATTTTGAGATGGAATTATTTTTTGAAAAAAATTTTGAAATACTTTTTGAATAGGAGTCAGAATGACATCTATATTGATTAAACCAATATCATTTGTTGCACGATAGGTCAATAAAACTGCTAATGGTGTAAGGATCATAGAAGACATCCAGGATCCAAAAAATGGAGTCATTCCATCTTCTTGCGCAATTCTTTTTCCAAATGTATTTATAAAGTGAAAAGATATAAAGATTAAAACCGCAAAAACTATAGGAAGTCCTAATCCACCTTTTCGAATAATGGCACCCAGTGGCGCTCCAATAAAAAACATTAGGAAGCAAGCGTAAACAATAACAAACTTATCGTACAATGACGAAAGATGTATGTTTATATTTTTCTTTTTGGCGTCAAGCTCTGTTTTAGTAGCATCAATAGAGTATAAGTTACTCTCTGCATTACTAGAAGCAGTGCTTAATATTTCGGCTTTTTGCTTATTGTTAAATAAAGACAACAGGTCTTTTACCAAAGGTTTATTTTTTTGAGGTGCTTTAGCCTTATTATCAGTCAAGTTACCAAGTCTTGTTGCACTATTTTCTGTAAAAGAAACAATATCCGTATTTCTGTTTTTGGTTAGTGAATCTAAGGTGTATCTTAAATCACTAACATTTAACATGTTATTGGTGTTTGATACACTTTCGTCTTTGGTATCTACTTTATTCAAATCGGATAAATCGATATTGATACAGTATTTTTTAAAGGAACTTTTGGCAAAAGGTAGTTTGTCGCGATCCTCATACTTTTTAGGAACAATATCTTGATAATAATAACCATCATTCAAAACCAATTGAAGAATGCTTCTTTTGTTACTACTAATCAGTTCTCCGTCTTTGGCTCTAATAACCGTTTTGCTACCGTCACCATTTTTGGATTTTTCATGTATAGTAATTCCAGTAAGGTGATTGCCGTTTTCTCCTGTCTTTTTATTTACCTTGATGTTATAAAGCCCCACATCGCTAAATTGCCCTTCGGTAATAGCAAGTGCTGGTTTGGCCTGAGCAATGTTTTTCCTGAAATTGATAAATCTAAATTCAGCATAAGGGATAACATTATTGGCAAATAAGAAGGCAATAATACTTAAAATTGCGATAGAAATGGTTAAACTCCTCATCGCTCTTTGCAACGAAATACCAGAAGATTTCATGGCGGCGAATTCATAATGTTCGGATAAGTTTCCAAAAGACATTATCGAGGCTAATAAGATAGAGAGGGGAAGAACCAACGGTATAATTCTTGGCATCGAAAAAGCCAAAAATTTAATAACCATTACAAAGTCTAAATCTTTCCCTGCCAATTCGGCAATAAATAGCCAAACGGTTTGCAGTATGAATACAAAAAAAAGAATTACAAATACCGTGGCAAATGTACCTAAGAATGTTTTTAATAAGTATTTATCTAGAATTTTCACTAATAATTAGTCTAATTTATTGATGTAGTACTTTGGGTATTTACTTTGAACAAAGGTAAATTGATTTTTTGGTAAAGGCAGATTTGTTTTAAAAGAATTCACGGTCAATGTCGTTTTAGTCCCCTTTTTATCAATTTCAATCACATTGTTGATGTTTTTCGTTTTAGAATCTATCCCAACCAATATTTCTTTTCTTTGATCTTTTGGGTTTGTTGGAATGAGTTTAACGTATTGAATTTTTTTACCATTTACATTCTGAATAATATCCATTGAAAATTTATAACCTTTATTAAAAAAAGTCAACATTTTTGAAGGTGTAATTGCTGAATCATCTTTTTCATTTACAGTAGAAATCGTGATTTCTTCATCTTCCGGAACAATAGTATAGGTCTTTTTACCATCAAAAATCTTCGTAATTCCCATGAAATTCAACGTATATTGATTTCCTTTCATGATAACAGTTCCTTTACTGTCTTGATTGATGTTTTCTTTGCTGTTGTTCAAAGAATATTTAAAATCAATTGTAATATTATCGTAGCTTTTTACTTTGGCGGTTACTTGATCCAGTAATTCTTTTGCTTTTTTGTCTTGACCTTGAGCCGAAAAACCAATAAAAAAGGCAAGTAAAATGCCAAATAATGGTTTCATTACTATTTTGTGTTGTAGTGTCATTCGATCTTTGTTTTGTTGTATTCTAAATTATTGTTTTGCTACATGTTATTGTAAACCCTATTCATTTACTTCGTCAATTCGCTAATGTTCGTGTGGGCGTGTCTCTATTTGGGAAAGAGGCTTACATACAGGCCGCTTATTCGCCCCTTTCCCAAATACAGCCGGGCTATACGCGCTACAAGGTAGCTAGCTTCTATCCCTCACGCTGTCTCGTATAAGTGAGATATTTGTTGCAAATGTAAAGATCAATAAATCAAAAGAATCTTAAAAAAAGCTAAAAAGTTAGAAGAATCTAAAGAAGAAATTAAATTTGCCAACTATTCGCTGTAGTTTAGAATCTAATTTTCATTATTAAAAAATTGATCCAGACCCGTCATATCCTGAATGTTTACAGTTCTGGCTTTACTTCCTTCAAATGGTCCCACAATTCCCGCAGCTTCCAGTTGGTCTATTAATCGACCGGCTCTGTTGTAGCCCAGTTTTAATTTTCTTTGTAATAATGAAGCCGATCCTTGTTGGGCATTCACTATTACTTCTGCAGCTTCTCTAAATAAGGTGTCTCTTTCGGAAATATCCATTTCTAGATTGATTCCGCCATCCTCACCAATAAATTCCGGAAGTAAATAGGCAGTTGCGTATGCTTTTTGTGCACCTATAAACTCTGTGATTTTCTCTACTTCTGGGGTGTCTACAAAAGCACATTGTACACGAACAATATCATTACCATTGGTGTATAGTAAATCTCCTCGCCCTATTAACTGATCTGCTCCTTGAGTATCCAAAATAGTTCTCGAATCTATTTTTGAGGTAACTCTAAACGCGATTCTTGCAGGGAAGTTGGCTTTGATTAAACCAGTAATTACGTTTACGGATGGTCTCTGTGTTGCAATAATCAAGTGAATACCAATGGCACGGGCCAATTGCGCCAAACGGGCAATAGGTACTTCGACTTCTTTACCAGCTGTCATAATCAAATCGGCAAACTCATCGACAACCAATACGATATATGGTAAAAAACGGTGACCGTTTTCTGGGTTTAATCTTCGGGCTTTAAATTTCTCATTGTATTCTTTGATGTTACGTACCATCGCATCTTTTAATAAAGAATAACGATTGTCCATTTCTGTACAAAGAGAGTTTAAAGTAGCAACAACCTTAGCATTATCAGTAATAATAGCATCTTCGGTATCCGGTAATTTGGCGAGATAATGTCTTTCTATTTTATTAAAAAGGGTTAGCTCTACTTTTTTAGGGTCGACCAATACAAACTTTACTTCTGCTGGATGTTTTTTGTACAAAAGCGAAGTTAAAACGGCATTCAAACCAACAGATTTTCCTTGTCCTGTAGCACCCGCCATCAATAGGTGAGGCATTTTAGCCAAATCAACTACGAAGGTTTCATTCGAAATTGTTTTTCCAAGAGCAATAGGTAATTCCATTTCGGCTTCTTGAAACTTGGCTGAACCAATTACACTTTTCATAGAAACCATAGTAGGATTCTTGTTAGGTACCTCAATACCAATTGTCCCTTTTCCTGGGATAGGAGCAATGATACGAATACCTAGAGCCGAAAGTGACAAGGCAATATCGTCTTCCAAACTTTTAATCTTAGAAATACGGATTCCTGCTTCTGGGACAATCTCATATAAAGTTACAGATGGTCCAACAGTTGCTTTAATCTGTGCAATTTCTATTTTGTAATTACGAAGTGTATCTACAATTCTATTTTTGTTCTCTTCTAATTCTTCCTGATTGATGGTAATACCGCCAGTCGAATATTCTTTTAATAAATCGATGGTTGGGTATTTGTAATTGGATAAATCCAAAGTTGGGTCGAATAATCCAAAATTTGATACTAATCGGGAAGCCAAGTTGTCTTCGATAATATCTTCTTCTACCGCCTTTTCTATAACGAAGGCCTCTTCTTTGACAGGCGCTTCAGTTTTTATAGGTGCCTCAGGTGGAAGAACTTCCATGGTTACTGGTTTGATTGTAGGTTCTAAATTAATTTCAGAAGCGTTTGAAATGGTTGGTTTTAATGCTTCTTTATTTATTTCGAATTGTGAACCGGTAGATTTTATATGAATATCATCTAATTCATCTTCAGGTTCTTCTACTGCAAATTCCTCTAAATTATAGGCACTGTCATTTGTGGAAAGTACAGGGCTTGGAGCCATGTCTTCTTTGATTTCTTTTTTAGTATTCTCGAAAAATGATTGTATTTTTTCTGGAGATACTTGAAGCTTAAAAATGATGTAAATAATTAAACCAAAAACTAATACTAAGAAAGTTCCGGTTTTTCCAATGTAATCTTGAGAAAATATATTCAGTTCATATCCTATTGTTCCGCCTAATTCTGGTAATGAAGTGGCAAAAAAACCAAATAATACAGATAGAATTATGATTACGAATAAGTCCCAGAACCAAATTGCTTTTAGTTTTTTGATCGAAAGACTCAATACTAAATACATTCCGGTAAGGAAAAATAAACGTACGAATATAAATGAGGCAATTCCAAAACCTTTGTATATCATTAAATCGGCTAGGTACGCACCAAATTTTCCTAACCAGTTTTGAACTACTTCATTACGGTCAGTTAATTCGGAAACAGCACTTTGGTCGACTTGTCCGTAGATAAAAAAGGAAACAAATGCTACCAATAAGGCAACAGAAAATAAGACCAAAAGGAATCCTAAAACAATCTTGTGTTGTTTTGATAGTCCCCAAGATTTTTTTTCTTTAGGTTCTGATGCGTTTTTTTTATCTGAAGGTTCTTTTTTTGTTGTTTTTGCCATTCTTGAATTTAATTGGACTTATAAAAATTTTGGGATATAAATAATAAGGCCGATAGCTATTGCTGTCAAGGCTGCAAAAAATACGGCCCCTGCGGCGATATCTTTGATGAAACCAATTCTTTCATGGTAATTGGGGTGAATAAAATCGGCTATTTTTTCTACAGCGGTATTCAATCCTTCTATACTCATGATTAATCCGATGGCCATGGTTTGAAAAAGCCATTCGGTGGTGGTAATGTGAAAATAAAAACCAGCAATGGTCATTATGACTCCAATGGAGAATTGTACCATTATGCTATGTTCTGTTGTAACTAATTTAACAGCACCCTGAAAAGCAAATTTTACGCTTTTCAGTCTGCCTGTTAATAGGGTATTATCTTTTTGAAATTCCATATAGATTATTAAAGTGCGGCTAAAGCTGCTTCGTAATTAGGTTCGTCTGCAATTTCGCCTACTTGTTCCGTGTGAGTAATTGTTCCGTTTTCATCTGCTACAATGATAACTCTTGAATGTAATCCTGCTAATGGACCATCAACGATATCTAAACCATTGTTTTTTCCAAAATTACCATCTTGAAAATCAGATAAGTTTATAACGTTTTCTATTCCCTCAGCACCACAAAAGCGTTTTTGAGCGAAAGGTAAATCCCTAGAAATACACAATACAGTTGTGTTTGCCAAATTGCTTGCGGTTTCATTGAATGTTCTAACTGATTTTGCACAAGTTCCTGTATCTATACTTGGGAAAATATTTAAAACTAATTTTTTACCTGTAAAGTTGCTTAAAGATGCTACTGATAAATCGTTTTGAACTAATTTAAAATCAACTAGTTTTGAACCTACTTTTGGTAATTCACCTGATGTGTTTATTGGATTGCCACCTAATGTTACTACAGCCATATTTTTTGTTTTTTTATTGAGGCTCAAAAGTAAGGATTAATATTTGAAACTAAAAAAAATTGTTTTTTTGAGTTACTAAGGTTCTAAGTTTCTAAGATTAAAAGATTAAAAGATTGAAGTTTAAAGTTTCTGAGTTTTTCTTTTCACTTTTCACTCTTCACATTTCACATTTCACATTTTACTTTTTGTTTTCCGCGAGAGGGATAGGAGCTAGCTACCTTGTAGCGCGTATAGCCCGACAGCATCCCGATAAAAAGGGGTGTCACTACAAAGAGAGTTACCCTTTTTATCGGGATGGTGGCTCGCCCCAATTGTCTCTTTGGGATAAAAAAAATGCACTCTATTTCAGAATGCATTTTTTGGTATGTTTAGGAGTTGGGGTTTTATTTATCGATAGATCCTAAAACTCTTTTCATAAAAGTGTTTAAGGCTTCTTTTTTGTCGGTTCCTTCTTTTATCAGTTTATGTACTTCGAGTGCGCCGTACATATTTGAAATTAATTCACCAATGACATCTAATTCTTCATCTTTCAGCGAGGCTATTTCGGTCATGGCTTCCAGAACTTCAATAGTTTCTATGATGTAGTCCTGATCGTTTTCTTCGATGAACTGAGTCAAGTGTTTTATTACGGGTAACTTCATTTTTTAGAGTTTTGATTTTTTGGAATTTTAGATAACAGATTTAAGAGATCTAGCAATCTAAAAGTCCAAATAATTTTTTAAACAATTTCGTTTACCAATTCGATTAAAACTTCTTGTTTGTTGGTTTGGGTTTCGTTAACCAATTTTCCGTTTACGAAAGTGGCAAATGTAGGCAGGTTGCTTACATTGGCTAATTTTCTCGATTCCGGAGAATTCTCAGCGTCAACTAAAACAAAAGAAATTCCGTCGTTTTCTGAAGCCAATTTTTTGAATTTTGGTTTCATAATTCTGCAATTTCCACACCAAGAGGCTGAAAATTGAACTACTACTTTTTCGTTTTGTGCTATTAAAGCACCTAACGTATCTTCGTTTAATTCGATTAACATAGATTTTTATTTTAAGTTACTAAGATTCTAAGTCTCTAAGTTACTAAGTTTAAAAACTCAGAATCTTAGCGACTTAGTAGCTTAGCGTCTTTTTTAAATTAGTTAAGGCTTAAGTATTCTGCAGTACTTTTTCTGTCAGCTGTCATTGCTTCTTTTCCAGCTTCCCAGTTTGCAGGACAAACTTCACCTTTTACTTGGATGTGTGTATAAGCATCAACCATACGTAAATACTCACTTACGTTACGTCCTAATGGCATATCGTTTACGCTTTCGTGGAAGATTTTTCCAGTCTCGTCGATTAAGTAAGTAGCTCTGTAAGGTACGTTTGATCCTTCGATGATTACTGAATCTGTTTCTTCGCAATACTCAGTTGAATCGATATCAAGAATTCCTAAAATGTTTGCTAAGTTTCTGTTGGTATCTGCAAGAATTGGGTAAGTTACACCTTCTATTCCACCATTGTTTTTTGGAGTGTTTAACCAAGCAAAGTGTACTTCGTTAGTATCACAAGATGCTCCAATTACGATTGTATTTCTTTTTTCGAATTCTGGCAAAGCAGCTTGGAAAGCGTGTAATTCAGTTGGACATACAAAAGTGAAATCTTTTGGGTACCAAAACAAAAGTACTTTTTTGTTGTTTTTTGTAGCTTCCTCAAAAATATTGATTTTCAAATTGTCTCCCATTTCTGAGATAGCGTCTACTGCAATACTTGGGAATTTTTTACCTACTAATGACATATTTATTAATTTTAGTTATTTAATTTTTTTAATGGTGCAAATATAAGGGATATAAAAAGATGCTTTAAATAAATTTTGATTATTAATATTTATTGAACTATCATATATAATTATTTTTTTTGTTTATGATAGTGATAATGTGATTGGTAATGTTCCTTTTGGTTTTTTGTTTTCTACTAATTGTTCTGCTGCAACTTCTTGAAATTCAGTAAAATCTTGATACATTTCAATAATTCCTACTGTTTCTTCTAAATTCGGAATTACTTGTAAAGCATATGGATTTCCAAAAACATAGATCACACATTTTTTGGTTTGAAATAAATGGCCTAAATATTCTAAAACGGTATCTTCTAAATCAAATTTATTTAGCGGTTTTGCTTTTGGAACATATAAAGATATAAGTAAGGTATCAAATGAAAGAAGGTCTTCCTTGATAGTTGTATTTATTAAATCACTGGCATCTTCAATTGCATATTCAGGTGATGGCAGATGTGAGCTCAAGGCATTAAAAAACGGATTGTCAATCGTTTTGTAAATACTCAATTTTGCCATGCGTTCCCTGTTCTTGGCATCAAAAAGAGTTAATGAATTCTGTTTGTTTTTTATTTCGGTTATGCAATTTTTGGCTATTTTTCGATTTAAGTCAGAAGTGATTTTAAAGTCAAAAGCAGTTTTAGAAGCTGGGGTTGCATCAAAAAGGCCTACTTTTTGTTTGCATTTCATAATGCGATTGTAACTTGTATCGATACGTTCCGGACTGGCATTTTTTAAGATCTCCTGAATCCCTTCAGCTACGTTTTCGGAAAAACAAAGAACATCGTTTCCAGCATTAAAGGCTTCCCATTCTAGTTGACCTTTGGTATCATATAATTTTGAGACGCTATGCATATTTAAAGCATCAGATATCACTAAACCATCATAACCCAATTGCTCACGCAGAAGGGATTCGATTATATTTTTTGATAAAGTTGCCGAGGTATTTTTTCCGTTATTTAAAGCAGGAACGGCTAAATGCCCAATCATAATTGAATCGACTTGATTTTCGATTCCTTTGATAAACGGAACCAATTCATTTTCTAATAATTGTTCTAAATTCTCGGTTAAAATTGGTAATCCTAAATGTGAATCGACATTGGTGTTTCCGTGTCCAGGGAAGTGTTTCAGGCAGCCTAAAATTCCAACTTCAGACATTCCTCGGAGGTACTCTAATGCAAAATGTGCTACTTTTTCTTTATTTGAACCAAAAGATCGATATCCTATTACGGGATTATTAGGATTGATGTTTATATCGGCCAAAGGAGCCAAATTATAATGAATTCCTGCCGATTTTAAGTCTAATGCAATTTGTTTTCCCACTTCATAAACCAAGTCAATTTCGCTGTCTGGCAAAGCGCCAAGAGTAATTGCATATGGATATTGCGGTGTTTTCTCGACACGCATGGCCAAACCCCATTCTGCATCTATACTCATCAAAAGAGGAGTGGTGCTACATTTTTGGTAGCGAACAATAAGTTCTTTTAAACGTTGATAGCTGTCTTCGATTACTTCAACTTTTTTCTTAGACTCATAGTTGGTCGCCGCACTGGCTCTACTATGAAAAAAAGTTAATCCACCTATGTTGTGTTCTCTGATTAATTGTTCCGTTTTTTGGATGTTTTCTTCTGTGTCGTTAATGAAAACGGCCGGAAAAAAGAATTGCCCTATTTTTTGTTCTAGTGTCATTTTGAAAATATTTTTGAACACGAATTTTACGAATAGAATTTTATTTAAAAATGATTAATAAAATTCGTTCAATCTTTATTTTATATTATTTAGTTGTAGGTATGTTTTCTTCTGTTTTCTTACCAAAATCAGCTGGATATTTTAATAATTGTGACAAAATCAATCCTGGAATTGTGGCGCAAAACACCCATATAAAGAAATTGCCATATCCTAAATATTCTTGTATAAAACCGCTGGCCATACCAGGAAGCATCATACCAAGCGCCATAAAACCGGTAGCAAGCGAGTAGTGGGCAGTTTTTGATTCGCCTTCGGCAACATAAATCAGATACATCATAAAAGCTGCAAAACCGAATCCATATCCAAATTGTTCGGCAATAACTGTTGCGTAAACATAATAGATTGATGTTGGATGAAAATGTGCTAACATTACAAACCCTAAAATAGGTAGGTGCATAGCCAAAAACATAGGTAACATCCATTTACGCAAGCCTCTTCTTGAGATGGCTATACCGCCCAGAATTCCACCAATAACTAATGCTGTAACTCCAAATGTTCCATAAATGATTCCTACATCTTCAGTAGTTAATCCCATACCATCTTTCTTTATTACACTGAAATTACCATTTGATTTTATTAGTTTATCAATTAGTGTTATTCTATTGGGCATGATATCGGTATTAAATTTATCAATATCATCTGTCTTCGTTGGTTTTGTTTCTAAAGGAGTATTTTTATTTTGCATTACAGCGGTAATGGGTAAATAAGAATACAATGAATCCATTTCGGAATCAGTTAGTTTGATTCCTTTTTTAACTTTTGAGTTAAAGATATTTAATGCACTTAATTGTAGTTCATTATTAGGGGTTTCTACCATTTCGTATCCTTTTGGGTCGATTAGAAAAGGAGTAAGCATTTTTAATAATTGTGATTCACCTAATCTGAAAAGTAAAATAAAAGCGAGTATGATTCCGATTTGTTTTTTCTGAAAAAAAGTGGCAAACACTTCACCAAAACTAGTTTTTGATTCTGTTTTTGTCTCATTGATTTCTTCTACTTTTGGAGTAGTGAAAAAGTTGTAAATCGTTAGGAAAATCATAATCAAAGCCACGAAAATCATAGTGTACGACCAGGCTTTGGTTTTATCTCCAAATTTTTGTTCGAGAAATCCTCCTAGAATTACTATTAATCCATTTGCGGTAAGCATTGAAAGTCGATAGAAAGTACTTCGAATACCTAAGAAAAAAGACTGTTGTTCTTTGGCTAGAGCCAACATATAAAAACCATCACTTGCCACATCATTGGAGGCCGAGGCAAATGCTGCTACCCAAAACAGTGCTAAACTCAACATAAAAAAATGATTCATGGAGAGGGTCAATCCTACAACCAAAAAGGCAATCGCAATCACTAATTGCATGGCGAGAAACCATTTTCTTTTGGTTGCATACAAATCTATAAATGGACTCCAAAGCGGTTTGATTACCCATGGCAAATACAATAAACTGGTATATACTCCAATGTCTTCATTGGCAATACCCAGATTTTTATACATAATCACCGAAACTGAAATAATTATGGCATACGGAAAACCCGAAGCAAAATTTAAAAAAGGAATCCAATACCAAGGTTTGTTATCTTTCATTATATGGGGCTTTTTTATTGATTGGATAAAATGTTTTCTAGTTGTTGAATTGAGATTTTTTAATTGGTTTGTGTTTCTACCTTTAAATCGATTATTGTTTCTGGACTTTCATTGGCATAATAATCAACAAAAGTAAAGGCAAAAGCAGTGTTTCCTATTAACTTATAGCAGGGTACTTGAATGTTAAAATCCTTGTTTTCATCCAGAACTGCAATTTTTTCTAAAATTTGACTGGCGTCGTTGATGTCTATTTTAGAGACATCTTTTGCTCCGTATACTACTATATAACGCACTTTTGTAATTGGTTTCTGGAATGAAATGTAATAGTTTACTGAGTCTTTCGTGATACTACTAATTGCAAGGCTGTCTGTAATTTCCTTTTTGAAGTGAGGAACTGGTAAGGGAAGTGCTGGATATTTATACTCATTTTCTTTTAGCACTTTTACAACATCAAGGTTTTTATTTATAAAACACTTGGCACTAAAAAAGCCATTTCCCTGTACATTTTCGTAACTGCGAGTTAGGTCAATTTGGTTGGGAATTTCATAAATATTATTCCATTTTTTATCAGAATCGGCTTTGATTTTGTATGTGCTGTTTCCTATGTAAAGAGCGGTATTGTTTGGGATATTCTCAGACCACCATTTCATTAATTTAGCATAAGAAGCGGTTTTGTGATCGATACTCCAATACAATTGTGGTACAATATAATCAATCCAGTTGTTGTTCATCCAGTCCATAGGATCGGCAAATAAATCATCATAATTGGTTTGTCCAGATTGCGTGTCTGACCCTTTTGGATCTACTGATTTGTTGCGCCAAACCCCAAATGGGCTTATACCAAATTGTACCCAAGGCTTTAGATTTTTGATGGTAAATGAAATACTTTTTACAAAATTAGCCACATTTAGGCGTCTCCAATCGGCTAAGCTCAATCCGTTACCCAGTTTTTTATAGGAAACGCTATCGTTAAATTCTATGCCTTTTATTTTGTAGGGATAAAAATAATCATCAAAGTGGATGGCATCAATATCGTAGTTTTTGACTACTTCTTCGATCACTGCAGTTAAGTGTTGTTGTACCTCAGGTAAAGCGGGATTGTAATAATATTTTCCACCATACTCAATCATCCATTCGGGATGTTTGTAAAAATCATGACTGCGACTCAAAAGCTCCGTTTTTAAGTCGAAAGTAGCACGATAGGGGTTAAGCCAAGCATGAAATTCAAAACCACGGGCATGAGCTTCGGCAATCATCCATTGTAATGTGTCGTAATAAGGTCTAGGAGCTTGTCCTTCTACTCCTGTTAAATAACGGGACCAAGGTGCTAATGTTGATGGATAAAAAGCATCACCAACTGAACGTATCTGAACAATTACTGCATTGTAATTTAAATTTTTGTAAGTATCTAAAGTTTGGATAAAGTCAGATTTTTGTTTTTCAACAGAATCCAAACTGTTTTTTGGCCAGTCTATATTAACCACAGTTGCAATCCAAACTGCTCTAAATTCGTTCTTGGGATGCATCTCTCTTTTTTGGGCATAGCCAATGATAGTTGATAATAAGAGTGCTATAATGTGGAGTGCTATAATGTGGAGTGCAAAGGACTTCTTTGAATTCATTTTCAATCATTTTATAAAGAAACCAAAAGTAGTTTTTTTAGTGAAGTTTATTAAATTTATTGCTAATAAAATTCGGTCTAAAACTGTTAATCAATAGTGATTGAAAAAAAGTAAATCAAAAATAATTTTTATTTGCCATAATTCAGCAGCATATGAGTTGAATTGATTGTGAAGATTTGCAATGGTTTTAAGCTATTTTGATTGTATTATTTGGTTAATTTAAGTTGCTAATACTATCTTTGAAGGAATCAATATTTTTGCATAACACCAATAAAATGAGAAATATATCCATTGTTTTGTTTGTATTTATAGCTACTTCATGTACTAAAGCAGTTTTTAAATCGAAATGGACTCTTGAAAAAGCGCCAGAAAATTTTGTTACCCGTTTTGAAACTTCCAAAGGGGATTTTGAAATTGTAATAGAAAGGAAAGCCTCACCTTATGCAGTTGATCGTTATTATCAGTTAGTTAATCATCATCTTTTAGATTCAGTTCTGGTTTATAGAATGGTACCAAAATTTGTAGCTCAATTTGGAATTACTGATACCCTAAAAACAAACCCTTGGAAAGAATATAAAGTGCCTGACGAAAAGGTTCTTAAGAGTAATCTAAAAGGTAATTTAAGTTTTGCCAGAAGTGTAAAAGACAGTCGTAATTTTGATCTTTTTATTAATCTGGAAAATAATACACGATTAGATACCATCAATTATGAAAAAGTAACTGGTTTTCCAGCTTTTGGAACAGTTACTAAAGGGATGGAAGTTGTTGAGAGTTTTTATTCAGGTTACGGTAATGAAACTATGGATAAGTATGATTCGCTAGCTTCCAATAGAAAGCAATTTTTAAAAGTGTTCCCTAAATTAGACGTTATACGTAAAGTTTATATATTGAAAAATGAATAATTGATTTTATTCAAATACTAAGGAACCAAAGAACTCAGGTAAATGGAAGTTAGGTTTTTCAGTATTTATTGGATTCCAAGATAAAAAATGTGGACTGATAAGTTCATCACCACATTTGTAGAAGTTACCTTTCATGACCTGTCCTGATAGTTTTTCGATATCTCCTTTAAAAAATGCATTCATGGGAATAATAAGGGAAAGTTCCCATTCGACATCACCAATGCGTTCTTCAAAAGACTGATTGCCTAGACTGGACCAACGCTGAATTTGATTTGAAAATTCGGCTGGGGCAGGCTCTCTATAGCTGCCATCCTCTCCAATTCCGAAAAATAAAGTGCCAATACAATTCGATTCTATATTGTAATATTCATTTTGTCCCGGAGGAAGAATAAAAAATTCTACGCAAGAATCAGCCCAAACCATGCTATTGTCTTTGGAGTAACGAGCTCGAATGCTTTTTTCTTTTACATGATAATTTAAGAAAATAGAAGTGGCATCATGCGCAATTCTAAAAGTTACTTCTGGTTGATACGGATATTCATCCCAGTTAAGAGAAGCTATAGTTTGAAAAGGAATTTTATTAGTGTCAAATAATGTAGCAATTTGATTGGCAGAAACGTTGTTTTTTTCTATTTTTTGTACAGTAACTGTCTTCATTTCTCTTCCGGATTTTAGTTGTTCTTTTTTAGATAAAATGGCTCTTGAATTCAATTCTGAATTGCTACTGACACCTTGCGCAACTCCATGAATTACAATTGAAAGCATTACTAGTGTTATTTGCTTCGTCATTTTCAAATCTACAATAATAATTGTAAAAAATCAAAAACTGCATTTTATGGTTCAAATTCAAAATATGAAATGAGATTTGATTTTTATTCCGACTGAGATATTCAGTATGGAAGGAAGCTTATTTATATCGTTAAAAATTAATTAAGGCATTAGGAAAAAGAAATATTCAGCGTTGTAGTATGCTACTATCTAAGAATACAGTAATCAATAGAGCTGTATTCTAAGCTTACTAATAGTGTAGTTTATTTGTATATTCAATGGAAATAGAGATCAATATTTAATTTTACTTTTTTGAAAATAAACAGAAAATTTAACAATAATTGAGGCTTCTTAAGATTGTTGAATTTATCATATTTAAAGAAAATTTCTTGTTTATAATGCAAAGATTTATAAGCTGTTAAATATTGATCTCTAATGGAGCTAGTTATATAATGTTTTTACATGTTTAAGTAATTTGAATCCTTAAATAACAAGTTGCAAAATGTAAATAACAATATTTTTAGCTACTATTTTATTGGCAAAAAGCCTCGCAAGTCCATACGAATCCATATATGTTATTTGCAGGACATTTTATTGGTATACGTACAATAGGGCTTCCAGGAGGATCACAAGTTGGTGCACCAGGCGCACCTGCTCCAGTAATGTTTTTTTGTTCTTTTTTACTCAATTTTTGAGTACCTTCTAAATTTAAAATTCTTTTTAACATTTTTTTGTTTTTAAGTGGTTAGTACCTCAATTATTTAAAGTCATTTGAGGTTTATGACTATCCTTGCAAGAATATTTTATGAATCTTAACAAAATAATTAATTAAAAAAAATGCTTTTTAATTGAAATGTAGTTTGTTAAAATTAGTAATTGACAAGCTTCGAATTCTATTTTAAAAGATACAAATACTATAATTTAGAACTAGAGTAATATTTTGCTTTTATAAAATAATTTGTACACTACAATTATCAAATATTAATTTTGTAGTATTAGATTCTAGTTTTTGGACTATAACAATGATGAATTATTTTTCTCAAAAATATGTATATAAATAGTTATTTTTTGAGATTATATTTACATTGTTTAGTAGGATATTACCTTTGTTTGTTGATTTTGAACTTTTTATAAATATCCAGTTTTTAGGTTTTAGATTTTAATTTTTAAAATATAGGATTGAAGTATATTTTATTTAAAATATGTTTTTGTGAAGATATATCCGATTTTTTTCAGATTAAACAGTAAAAATTTAGTATGATAGAAAATGTTAGCTTTGATGGAAGTTCAACAGTAATATCCTAGATTGCTAGATAAGTAAAAAAACTCTTATGAATGATTTACAAGGAGCTGAACTATAAAAAAGCGACATAATGAATACAAATTGTATTAGGTAAAAGAATTGGGATTCAAAATGTCAACAATAGAATTGTCTACTTTTTCTATCTGATGGCATTCATGGAAAAGTTGGGGACTTTTATCTTATTTACAGTTTCTGAAAACTTAAAAAAAAAACGCAAAGTCGAGAGACTTTGCGGAGTAGTTACGCTTTATGCTGCGAGGGTACGAAATTAAATATTGTTAATTTTTTTATTTTGATTATTCATTTATTGCATACTGTTTTTGCATAATTAATGAAATAGGTAACCCTACACAAATCATTAAAATTAATATATTTTTTATGGCACTAATTAGAATGATTGGTGAATGCGAAATGTTTGTAAATGGTAAAACTAATAGATTCATAATCATCCAAACTAATAAACCAAAAAGTAAGCCGCCAATAATCTTATTTTTTGAAAAAAAACTAATTTTAGAAAAACTGAAATAATACAAAAAAGCAAAAGTCATGGCAATTAGTAAATGAATGATAATTCCATATATTATCATTTCATTGCCACCAGCAAATGCACTTTTACCAAATAAGCCACTGGCAACAAATTTGAACACTGCTGAATAATTCATTTTTCCAAGAAAGACAACTGCTGCTGTGCCGTCTAGTAAACCAGCAACAAGACCCGCCAAAAAAATAGTTTTGATTTTTGATTTCATATTGATTATTGTTTAGGTTAGGTGTTGAAAATTAGTATTGTAATTTCATGATTTGGTTACTTTCTGAAAAATAGTTTTTACTTGCTACGTTTGTCTTTGACCATGAAAAAGAAAAACTGATCCATTTATATATTGTAAATCTACCAAAAGTTAGAAACTCAAAATTGAGATATATAAATGTTATGTGATTGTTTTGTAATGTATTAAATGTGTCTTTTTCTCTGTCTTATAAAGATAAAAGTATGAAATTTTTATTATTCCAGCTACTTCTGCTCCGCAAAGTCTACCGACTTTGCGGAGCAACTACACTTTGTAGCTTAATCAAGAACTATTGTATCCTTCGATGAGCTGAGGTGCAAAGTCAGAGACATTTGCGCAGCTTTTTATAAGGAACACTTCGGGGAGCGGGGTAGCTTGTAGAGATAAACACTTCGCAGAACTGAGTGTTATTTTTTTAAAAGCAAATTTACCAAGTGATCGGCTTGTCTCGTAGTTTCGGGAAGTCTGTAATCAGGAGTTAATTTAAGGACCCACTGAATAGCAGTTTCAAGAGAAATTTTATGACCAATTGATATAAACATTGGATTTGTATTATTTTGAGTTCTTAATGCTTTACCAACCAAAAGATCATTATAGATTAATTCTTGTGTATCTCCTCTTTCTAAACCTAAAAGACTTTTATCGTAACTACCAATTAATCTTTTTTTTGCGCAACCTATTGTTGGAATATCTAATTCTATCCCTAAGTGAGTGGCCATACCAATTCCTTTAGGATGAGCAATTCCTTGTGCATCACAAACTATCAGATCTGGTTTTATTGTGAGTTTTTTATAAGCTTCAATTAATGGAGGAATTTCCCTGAAAGAGAATAATCCGGGTACATAAGGGAAAGTAATTTCCATTTCATGATAGGCCTCTTCTACAACTTCAAAAGTAATTGCATCCAAAACAACTATCGCTCCGATCATTTTATCTGAAGCGTCATTGTATGCAACATCTACTCCGGCGATATGTTTTACAGGTACGGTTAATTGATCTTCTTTTATTACTTTCTTGCTCAGGTTTTTTTGCAAGTCGTAGAATTGCTCAAATTCTTGTTCTTCGTTAAATATTTCGTTTGTCATTTTTTATATTATAATTCCATATTTATTTACCTCATCATCGAGGAAATCATATCTTATTCGTTCTGGCATTAATTTTTCGGTTATTTTTATAGCTTCTAAAACAACAACAGGAATACGTGTGCTTGCAGTAGTTTGTAAAACCCATTCAATAGCTGTTTTTAAAGATATTTTATGCCCAATAGAGACAAAAACAGGATTACTATTTTCTTGAGTTCGCAACGCTTTACCAACTATTTTGTCATCATATACTAAATCTTGTACATCCGCTCTAGAATTTCCGAAAGTTTCTTTGTCATAATAACCGACTAATCTTTTTCGTGGACACCCAATTGTCGGAATATTTAATTCAATTCCTAAATGTGTTGCTAGTCCAACATTTTTAGGATGTTCGATACCATGTCCATCACAAAAAACTAATTGGGGTTTTACGTTTAGTTTTTCGAAGGCTTTTATAACTGAAGTGATTTCATTATAAGCAAATAAATCAGGAACATGTAATGTAATATCTTCCGACTCAGAAAATGCCTGATCAACAATTTCTTGTGTTTCAATATCCATTACTACTATAGCTGAAGCTATTTTTTGATCTATATCGTTGTATGCCACACTAACGCCGGCAATATATTTTATTGGATACTGAATCTGATCCTCGTCAATAATCTTTTCAGCGAGCTCATTTTGAAGAACATACTTTTCCATAAAATCGTCAGGAACAGTATGACCTAATGTTTCTTTCATGCTTTCCTGAACTAGATAACCATAAAGAGCTTTTCCTATTCGTGCTTCGTTTAATTCCCGAGTTAGATTAAAAGGATTATTCGAATACGAATAAGAGTGTACAAATAAACCTGAATCATAAAAGGTTTCTCTGTTATCTTCATAAATCTTTAGAACCTCAAAGCTGTCTTTTATTTTTTTATCATAATCTAAATCTTCACGAGTAAAATCATATCCTTGATAATGCCGCCTTTTTCCTGTTTCATGTATAATTTTATAATCCATGATTAAATCTAATGTATCTAGGTCGTAAGCATTATAAATTTCAAATTGTGAGCTATTCAAACTATCCTTATATATTTGAAAACCATACCTGCTCTCGCCAAAAAGGTAAACAATAATTGAGAAAGAATCTTCACTTTTATTAAATACTAGACTATGCAATCTACGATTTATTATAACTTCTCTGGTATATTCTTTATCAGTAATATTTTCTTTAATTTCGGTAAAAGGTTTGTTATTGGACATATTATAATCTGATTATCTATAAAACTACTTTACTTTTGAAATATTTTATTTATTCTTTAATTATTTATTTAGAATAAAGTCGACACCTTCAGTTAAGTAGAAACAATTTGGACACGTACACATATGATTATAATTTGTATCTTCACTTAATGGTTTAGCTTTCAATCTCTGTTTTACAATTATTTTTATATTTAAATTTTTAATATCATCTACAGATTTTATATTCTTGCCTTTAATTATTTCATTTAAAATTAGAACTTCAGAGTGAATACCAGGTCTGTTTGCGGCGTTTAGCTTCGTTTCTTCAACAGATCCACCATAAAGTTTTTTATAAATACTGCCTTTGCCACTGTATAAATCTAAACGAATAAAATCTAGATACTTTATTTTGTTTTGGAAATAAGGATCTTCTTTGGCGATAAAGCTATTATAAGATACATCATCAAATTTAAAATCTTGATCTCCAATATATTTTTCTCTATTATATGTAACATAAACTTCTCCGCCGTTAGAATAACCAGCTCCCATAATTGCAGCATCAAAAGTTCCAGGAATAACCTTTAGGCTGGCTTTCAGTTTTGTATTAACTGTATTTCTATCTTGAATGAGAGAGTCAATTTTATGATCAACAACATCTACAAGGCGTTTGTCAGAAGCTCTTAGAGCGGCTACATTATCAGCCCAATTTGTATGCTTGCCATCATGATATTTTCTTGTCTTGTAATGATCTCCATTCTCTTTCCAATAAGTAACTAAGTTAAGATCTTTATTCATTATTTCCATGCCTATAGTAGAAATTTCAGAAAAATCATCAACAAATGTTGTTTGTTCAGCAGTCTTATAACCTAATACTTTATTTAAAACCGCTAATGATATTCCTCTTTGACATAATTTTTCAACAGCTTTCTTATTACTTGTGTTTTTTCCTAATAGTGTTAATTTATTACACAGGTCAGAATTTAACTTATAGGTATCTGGACAGAACGGACACTTATCCTCATTTTCATGTTTTGCAGTGTCGTAATCGTAAACAATGGCCCTATCAGTAGCATTAATTGGTTGTTTTATTATTTGGAATTTTAAAACATCACCAATTTTAAATGCAAGTGCATCGTAACCCTTATCAATTCCGGCTAAAAATACAATTTTACCATCTTTAGCCGCTGCATTGGCTGTTGTTTTTATACTAGATGTTATTGCATTTTCCAATTCAACTTTTGCAGCGTTTTCTATTTTTGGTATAATAGTTTTTACTGCATCAGTAAGTACAATCTCACTAGTTGCATTAATAACATACTCTATTGTGTTTGTGCCTTGCTTTAAGGTAGCCGCCGCTACATCGGTACTAGCCATACTTAAAAGCAAAGTTGCACTGGCAGCTAGTTTTTTAGTTTGATAGACAAAGTCTTTCATAACAGGTGTTGTATTAGAAAGAATACGAACAGCTTTTTTAGAACCATCTATTACTAAATCGGTGATTTCTCCTTTTGCAGATTTTGCTGCCAAAGTTTGTAATTCTTCGCCAGTCATATCCGTTATCATTTCTTTTCCTTCAGAAATTAATTTTACTCTGAAGAGGTTGTCTTTTATTTGCCTTATAACATCACCAGCCGCATTTTCTCCAATAACGGCAAGCTTACCTGTTAACGGTTTTATGAAATTGTATGATAAACCTAAGTAATGGAAAGGATCTGTTATTTTCCCGCAAAGGTTAATTGCTTTTAATGTTGAACTAAAAATTTTGCTAGCAATTCCTTCACCCGCAACTTCGTCTCCAAAACACATTACTATAACTGGACCAATAACTGAACCTACAAATTCAGCTGTTTTACAAGGCTCAGAAGTTGAAAATTGATCACCTATAGTCTCTGATAATAAGTACCATATTTTAGGGAATGTTAAACCGACATCAAATAAAAGTTTTTTAGAGCCGTCTGCTTGCTCGCTAAATATTTTCTTATCCGAAATAGATGCAATAAATTCACTATTATTATTTCTTCCTTTTCCACTAAAAGAAGAAACCAAAAGTTTTGCTAGATCGGGAACCGATTTAACAACATCAACTAGGCCATTATATATTCCGCAAAATAATGCAAATTGAATTTGACTAGGTGTCCCTTTTAATTCTTTGAATTGAGGATAAGACGCGGATACTTTTACAAGTAATTGATTCTGAATAGCTGACAATAAATTAATATAACTAAATACCTCGGCATAGACTGGTTTATACTTTTCTGATGTACAATCGTATACTTCGACAGGTATTTTTGCCTTGTCTATATTCTTACTTAAGAAATCAAAAAGATCATAGTAAGCTGTAAAGTAGCCATCTACAGACTCATACCCAACAGCTGTTATTTTTTCAAATAATGTTTTTTGTTTCCAGTCTAATTGAGATCCCCATGATTTTAAGGCAACTGACATTGATTCATCGAAGCTACTTCCTGAAATAATCTGTTTTACTTTGATTTTGCCCTCTGAATTGTATTCCATCCAGAATACAATTTCATCAGCTTTAATTTCCTCTTTTACATTATCGACATAGAAACTATTATCCTTATAAATGACTCTGTCTGGTTTTTCTGACTCCGAAGTTAAAAGTATGCGACCTTTTATTTGATGAGCTTCTCCAGTTATCCAATTTTTAGAATTGCCAGACATTAAAGCTTCCAACTTATCCAAGACTTCTTTTTTGACTTCTCCTTTAATTAAATTTTTAACGTATAATCCTTTAGTATTTCCCGTTCCGTTTCCAGATTCTCCACAACCTAAATGAGCTGAATAAATTTTTTGGTTTTTTTCTTGATTTATTAAATCGATTGATTTTATATATTTTTCGAGTGCTTCCTGATTTTTTACTTGATCACTGAAAATAAGAATTTTTGATATTTCTGTATATTTAGTGTGTATATATTTGACCTCTTTACAATTTTCAGAATAATTATAGATAAGCCAAACGGTATCGTCTCCATTTAGTTTACTTACTGTTTTTATTGTGTAAATTTCACCTGAGAAATCTCCATTAACGGTGTATGCATTTTTATCTTTATTCCAAATATATTTTACCTTGTTTGAATCTAAGAATCCTGATAAATGTCCCTCAGAAACCAATCCTACTTTTGTAGAAACTATATTGCTTTTTCCTGCGGTAATAAATTTGAAATCAGGAGTTAAACCGTATCCACCAGCTAATTCCCCTGCGCTGCTTCCTTGCGTAAATTGATACAACTGCAAACCTGGAGCATGCATTATTTCCCAATCATTGTGGCTTAATACAGTTCCTGTTCCATAATCCATTAATAAATCAGTGGCTACTGTAGAGTTGTAATTTGTGAATGGATGTTGTAATCCAAAAATACCATGTCCAAGCTCGTGGGCTAGTGTGCGAAGTTTTTTATCCTCTGACTGAGAAAAAACAAAACCAAACTGACGTTTGAGAGGCATGAAGCCTAATATATCTGCTTTGCTAGATGGAACTTTAGTAAAAAAGACATAATAAGTGTCGGCTTTGTAATTGGCTCCTAATTGAGCTTGGAATTCGTTAGTTATGGTTTGTTGTCCATCAGTATAAGTGTTAAGCAAATCGCTGTCACCTGTTTCTATGCTAGCGCCCCAACTGTCTGCTATATCAACTGTTGTGGTAGTAACCTCAAATTGTATTCCTGCTTTGCCATATACACTATTAAGATATTCTTGTGCCTGGCTTTGTGTTGGTGTTTGACCTCCATTCAGTCCGACCAAGGTTATGTTTATTTTTTTGTTGGTTAGATGCCATAAATTCAGCTTTCCAGCTATATCATATTTAGCAGTTAGTTTTATACTGTCTTTTTGTACAGGAGGTTTTACGGTTGCAAGTATCGATTCTTTGGCAAAATCTAAGGTACGCTTTAGCGCAAGCGTGGCCACATTGCCAGACCAAGTAGATGGGATTTCGGTTCCGTTTTCGGTTTTAAATACGATATCGGCAGCTGTTTTTCCGTTGCTGAATGTCGCTTTTGCTGTGACATAATCTTCAGCCTTTGGTGCATCGGATATGGCTTTGTAATGTACATAATAGTTATTCCCATCTTTTTTAGGAATAACATCGTATGTACTGTTAAGTTTGGAGTTAGCCTTTAGTTTAGGATCTTGGTTTGGATTTTCATCCAAGCTATAGAAACCTGTTCCAGCAGCAAAGGTTATGCTAACATCTGGAGATGAAATTTGCTTAATAGTACCACCAGATCCCATACCGTTGGTGTTTTGTGGAGTAGGTACACTGCCAGGAGCTGCTTTTCCTGTTGATTCTATATTACCAACTGGTGCATTGGGAGAAACTGCATATTGCTTGCCATTTCTATCAGTGATTATTACGTCATTATCGGTTTTTGGTTGGGTAACGATAACGCCATTTGTACCTGTTATGGTAAGGGTGCCGTCAGTATTTTTTACAACACTTTTGATTTCAAATTGTACTTGAATAGGAATAACTGTACCAGTATCTCCCAATAGATCGTTGACAGCTTTATCCACATCAACCATACTTCCCCATTTTGGGTCATAACTAGCCACAATCTCCCCCGAAATCAATTTGAAATCAGTATTTACCCCTATGTTATTGAAGGTAATCCGGATGCGGGTGTATTTGCCAATATTAACATTAGAGTCTCCATTTTCATTACTGCCTGCTAAAGCAGCAGCGGCGTCAATTAGCGTTCTAAACTTTTCCAAAAATGGTAAGGTCACATAACCTTCGCCTGAGAAAGTCCCGTTGCTTCCTGTAGATTTCAGTACTACAATAGGGAAATCGCCTGCCGTAACCACATCATTAGGGAATAAAGCGGGTAGTGGTGTTTGATTGGACAGTGCAGCTGGATCTGGCTTGATGCCACAACCCGTAAAGGCAATTTCGTCTTGTGCCAGAGTGGTAAATTCCTGAATATTGCCGTGGGTGTATTCGCCCGGATCGCAGGCAGCTCCTACGGTATATTCGTAGGTAGTTTTGGGTTTTAGGTTGCTTATGAGTACATATTCTCTAGGTGTTACGAGTTTGTACCACTTAGAATCAGCATTTTTTTCTCTATAATTTACTTGGTAGTCATAATTGTCTACAGCACCACTCCAAGTCACTTTGGCTTGTTCTTGACTTACATCGGTGGCGGTAATGGCCATGGGTGGTTTACAGAAAGAGAGGTATTTAAAAGAGTAGGTTTCGCTGTAACCATTGTTTTTAAAAACACCAATTTCTTCGGCTCCCAATAAGGCTTTGGCTTTTACGCGCCATGCATATGTTTTGCCTGGGATTAGTTGGGGCTCGGCAATACTGTATTGTACTGTTGTATTTCGGGTTGTGGTGGTATATAGTGGAGGTGAGTAGGTAAAGGCATTTTGAATAGGTATATTACTGTTCCAAATTTCGACTAGTGAGAATTCGTATTCTACATTGCTCACATTAATGCTTCGCGGTGTCCAGCTAAAGACGATGTTCTGGATGTTTTGCTCCACAATCCCTGCTTGGTTTACAGGAAGGTTTAGGAACGGTGGTTCGTTCTGGAAAATAACTGTGGTAACACTTGATTTCTTGGACAGTTTTTTGTTGGTGGCAAAATCATACACTTCAAATGATATAGTGTAAATTCCCTCGGGTAAAGGTTGTCCATATTGGTTGGGATTAATCCCTTTTATGTTTTGGTATTCAAAATACGGTCCTAGTTCTGCATTGGTTAACTGCGTAGGGATTCCTCCTTCAAGATAGATAGGTGCTTCACCCACTACAAAATCATTGGTTACAAAAGACACTGCTCCCTGAAAATAGCACTTCAATCGTACTTGCCTGTTCATTATGGTCAAGTCATTGAGGATCAATTGCACTTTTATGGGGCTATTGATGCTCGCTGTATTGGCATAATTACTCAGATAAATAGGTGAGGGTTGTGTGAGTTGTGTGCTTATGGTTACAGGATAGGTTTGGGCTTGAGCCAAATAAGGCAAAAGGCAAAAGGCAAGAGCCATGAACCAAAAGGCAAAAGAGGACTGATGAGTAATTTTTTTTAACATTAGGTAATTGTATTTTGACTTCTTAGATTATTATTGGTAATAGGCAATGGGTAATAGGCAATAGGCTTAGAGCTTTCGACTTCATACTTTATACTTCTTACTTCTGAATGTATTTCAACTCCACTTCTTCATTGATACCATTTGCAACGGCTAGTTCGTGATAAAATGGTATTATATTTTGTTCCAGTTGTGAGATGATATCAGCATCTGGTTTTTTATCGGTTATCATTTTATAGACTTCTTCGATTTCTTTTTGGTTGTAATGAAGCAGATTTTCATTTTGTTCTAATCCTTTGGCATCTGCTTTTGAGAGTTTAGAAAATTCGGTTTGCATAAAGCGGTGCGCCTGTAGTTTCTGTTTGGCTTTCTCGCTTCTTTCAACCAATTTTAGATAGGAATTATAACTAATTTTATCGGTTACCTCGCTAGCGTTTTTACCGTGTAGTTTATGAGAATTCACACGGCTAATGGCTGTGGTATATGCTTTTTCAAAACTTTCGTCTTTACTGCTGATTTCTTGCGCTATTTTTTGAATAGCTTGAACAACTAGCTCATTGTATTTTTTTACCACTTCGGCAGCTGTTTGGTGTTCTTCTAAATAATCAATCACTTTGTCCTTGAAACTGGCTTCATCTGGGGTCAAGGTAGCTAGTGTTTGTAAGTGTTCCAGTTGGGTGGTCTCGGCAAGAGGCAAAGGGCGCAATTGCAAATCCTGTAATTGTTGAGTAATTTGCTCTCTTGTTCCCTCTAGTTTATAATCTTTGAAATTTATTTTGAGAATGTTGCCTTCTTGTTGTTTTTCTTCTTTTTTAGTTTCTTTAGGAGTTACTCTTAGTTTTATTTTATCAAATGAATAAGCATATGTTAGAGTAGCAGTGATGTCATTGTTTTTGGTAGTTGTGGTTTTGCCAAATAGCGAAATAACACTCATGTTAAAATTGTGTTTTTCTAAATACAAGTAAGAACCCGTAAGGCGCAAATTGAAAATATCGTTTTGTTTAGTACCGTTGCTAAAACTGCTGTTGTAGCTGGTAGAAAAGGAAGTGTTTAATTTTCTATCCATTAGTAATTTGGTCACGCCCAGTGTGGGACCAAGGATCATGCTGTTTGCCGTTTCCATTTGACTGTAGGTAGTATTGATCGATCCCATAAAGTTTAAATCTTTTGTGGGATAGCCCTGAATATAGGAAATGGCAGAGTTGTAGAAAGTGGTTGCCCCTCCAGCTACTGTTTGTCCTTGTTGCTGATTGGCTGATTCCTGCATTGAGAAATTAGCATTAATGGATTTCTTCAGCTGTTTGTCGTTTTTGATGAGATAGTTTGCCGTTAATCCCAAGTTTTGATTGACTTGTCTAAAGTTTAATGTATCAACATACACTAAACTTGGATCTTGATTGATGTAATCAAACTGATTGCGACTGTTGGTAAAGGATTGAAAATTGGAATAATTGAAATTCAGATTTAATTTTTGATTGGCTCTATAATCAGCCGTAAGAGAGGAAACCAATCTTTTGGACTGACTCATTTTTTGTTTCTCTAAATTGTCTTTTTGCATCCCTAAACTTAAAGCCAGCGATACTTTGTCTTTAAAAATTTGTTGGGTTGCATTTACAGTAATATTCTCTAAATCATTATTAAAATAGTAACTCCCCAAAGTTCTGTAGTTGGGATCGATGCGTTCGTAGCCTAATCCCAGAGTTCCTTTTCCTGCAGGATATACCAATTGCGCTTTTATTGCATTTTGTGAAGTGGTTGTTTCGTTTGATTTTAAAAATAATGAGCCAATTCCTTTTCCTTTGGCTGTGCCATTTAAACTAATATCTTCGGTTATGCTACTGTTGGCATATTCGGTCATGACTTGCAGTTTTTGGAATAACTTAAAACCAGTTTCAAAACTTATTGCTACGTTTTCTTTTGGCGTAAGCCCTAACTCAAACGGCACTGGATTAGACAGTGAATTCATTACATCCGAGGCTTTAAAAAAGATGAGACCCAGATTTATTTTATCGAAAGCATATGAAGTTTTAAAACCATAGCCATAGCGCTTGTAAGTAGGAATTACAGCTGGGATGGCAGCATTATATTCATTACTTTTTAAGAGACGACCATACATGGCACTGACTTTGAATTTTCCCTGTGGGGTAAGATCTACACCAAAACCTGTAAACAAATGCCCGTTTAAAGTATAGGGAGAAAAAGTCATGTTTACGTCACCTATATGGGTTGTTATCCATTTATAGGAGGGATGAATGCTTAACGTTTTTATGGCAACAGGCTTGGTGTACCCAAACTTTTGGGTAGAGTAGGAGAAGGTAAACGGTAAGTTGTACAATCCTGCTATGTTAATATTGATGTTACCATTAAAAAAATACGAAAAAGGTTCCCTTACTGCATTTCCAGAATACATAATTGCATTTGCTGATGCACCACCCGAAACGTTAATCAGTTTGGCCTTTGTTAATTGCTCTACATTGAAGCTTTGTGAATAGCCAAGGGTAGTTGCAAAAAACAGTAAAATAAAAATTTGTATTTTGTTTAAAATCATTTTGATGTTGCTATAAAAAGGGAGTGAAAACAGTATTTTCTTGATCCCTTTTTACGGCTTATTTGTTTATTTGTAAAAATCTAAAAATCCAATAATCTAAATGGTCTAATAATCTAAGATGTCCAACAATCTAATTGATTATTATTTTTCTCAATTGACTTCCTTGTTGCGATTCGACCAGAACGAAATACACACCAGCTGTTAGTCCGTTTAGGCTAAAGTTGAACGTGTATTGGTCTTTTCCTTCTTGATATTTAGAATCGATAATCATATTGTTGGTTAAGTTGTACACCTTAACATGTGTTGGCATTACTTTATCTAGCGTTACATCTACCGCGAAAACACCATTGGATGGATTTGGATAAATCTTAAGATCAAATTTCTTCTTCAAATCGGTACTGTCTGGATCAGTGTATTCACCTTCAACTACTACCATTTTTTTGGATTGTGTAGCGGTACAGTCTCCTTTTTTGGTGTTTAATGTGAGTTCGTATTCACCCGCTTTACTAAAACTTAATTCGGCAAAATCTTTGTTTTTTGAAACCAAGGTAGCCTCAGCAGGTAGAATCCATTCGATACTGTCAGCAATTGGATTACTGATGTCCACAATAATGAATTTTTCGTTCACAAAAACTTGAGATGAGACAGCAAACTCGGCACTAATCGCAGTGTCTTGCTTAGATATTTTTAGCGTATCGGTTGCGTTACAGCCCAAATGGTTTGTTACTATCAACGTGTATTCTGCAGGTTCTGAAACGGTAATAATTGGTTTGTTACTTGTAAAACCTTTGGTCGATGTCCAAGAATATTTGGCTTTATCATCAGCAATAGTTGCGTTGATGGTAAGCGATTGATCGAAACAAAGTGTTACATCTTCGCCCAGATTGATGACGTCTTTTGGTGGATTCTCGATAGTGTAGGTTTTGTTAATCACGCAGCCTTTGAAATCCGTTACTGCCACCGAATATACTTTTGCGGAAGCATTACTCAAAACATTCGATTGTTCTCCCGTGTTCCATGAATACGTATAAGGGCCTTGTCCTCCAGATGAAGTTAAAACTATAGTAGCATCAGATCCTTCAAAACAAGTTGGTTTTGTAATGGTTTCGGCTGTTGCCAAATGAATAGGGGCTGTGATTGTTATCTTTTGGGTATTGGTACAACCATGACTATCAGTTACCAAAACTGAATAGTCAGCCGGCGGAACATCTTGCAAACTTGCTGTTCTTGTACCAGTATTCCATAAATAGGTGTATGGTGTCGTTCCTCCTGTTGGCGCGGTTGTGATGCTCCAATCATTGGCATCACCACAACGGGTATATTCGGATGCTAAAGTATTGTTTAAAATATCAGGTTGGGTAATGGTGATGTTATCACTTTGTTTTGTTAATCCAAATGAATCTGAAAGGACTACGAAGTAAGTTCCAGCGCTAATATTTTCTAAAGTGGCAGCCTGTCCTATAACATTTTGCGGGTCGGTTGTTTTATACCATTTGTAATAATAGATTGGTGTTCCTCCCGAAGCTGCCGCTTTGATACTGGCAGTAGCATCGCCATTACATTTTACAACGTTGATTTGGTTTATCGAAAGCATCAACGGATCTATTTTATCCAAATCTTTTTCAATAATAGAACAACCTTTGGCATCTGTTACAGTAATAAAATATTGTCCGGCAAATATATTGTTGATGCTGGTATTGGAAGGCTGATTTAGATCCGAATAAATTAAATCTTTATTGCTGTTATACCATAAATAATTATAGTTTGGAGTTCCGCCTGTTATCTGAATTTTGATACTACCATCCTGTCCGCCTAAAGCAGATGGTGGAGTTTTAGTCACTTTACTTACGTATAATAATCCAGGTTCTGTAATAGTTATGGTTTCTATGGTTTGGCATTGATTATCATCAGTTACAGTAACAGTATAAACTCCTGCACGAAGATTATTTATAGAGGTAGTGTTTTTCCCGTTGCTCCAGTTAATGGTATGATTCCCTGTTCCGCCTGTAACAGTAAGGGCAATGCTACCATTATTGCCATCATAACATGAAACATTGGTCTGGGTATAAGTGATTTTTAATAGAGGAGGCTCAATTATTGGTGCACTTTGCATTGTAAATGTATTGTTTTCGACATCGGTTACTGTAAGGGCATACGTTCCAGCCACCAAGGTTTCGGAAGGGTTGGTAGTAGAGGCAGTAACGTTTGGCGTTAGTACATTATACCATTTATAGGTGTAATTTTTATTGGCATCTAGCACACCAATTGGAGCTCCACCAGTTACAGTTGCTTCTAATATTCCAAATTTATCTCCATGACACTTGATGATTGAGGTTGGATTTTGAGAAATAGCCGTAATTAATAATTTGTCCGGTTGTATTAAGTTGTAGGGATTAGAAGTTGTACAACCATTTGCATCTGTAATTGTTAGTGTATAATTTCCTATTGAGAGTTTGTCTAACAATAATGTATTTCCAATCATTGAAACGTTTGATTGATTCCCAAAGCTGTATTTGTACGGACTGGTTCCTCCAGTTATTTCTACTTTGACACTTCCGTTTTGGGTTTCAAAACCGGTTAGGTTCTTTACTTCCAGGTCTGTTATTAACAAAGGATCTGTAGGTTGGCTAATGACAATAGGGTTTAACAATGACGCTGTACATCCATGGGGATCAGTTATGACAACGCTATAGGTACCCGAAAATAAACCAGGAATAGTGTCTGATTTTCCTAGATTTGTTCTTGCAGGTAATGGAGTATTTTCGTTTGACCAAACTGCTGTATAAGGTGCGGTTCCTCCCTCTATTTGTATGCTAATTGCCCCAGTTTGTGCTCCATGGCATAAAATATTGGTTTGGGCTGTTGCATTAACCGTTAAAAGTGCTTTTTGATTAATAAGTTTGTAGTCTAATTGTTCAGCTTCTGCAAAAGGGCCATTAGGCTCCGGATTGGCAGAGTCTGTTACTTTTACAGAATATTCTCCAGCAGTTAGCTGATCAATATCTTGAAGATTTGAAATGAAATCTTGAGATGAGGTTTGCTCATTCTTTTTGTACCAAGCAATTTTATAAAGTCCAAAACCTCCTTTAATATCGGCATGAAGTTTTCCTGTTGGAGTTCCGAAGCAATATATAGATTGTGTTTCTTGAATGTCTACAGTCAGTTCATCATTTTCTGAAACAATGCAATCAATGGTTTTGGTACAATTAGTATTATTAGCCTTTACGGTTAAATGATAAGTTCCTTTGCCTAAATTATTAATGCTTAGGTCAGTACTTATTACAGTTGCATCATTGTCTTTTGTCCAGGAATAGTCATAAGTTGTGCTTGTCTCATTCTCTACAAGACCACCTGTTATAGGTGCAATTGTAATAGCTCCATCGGTTAAGTTCTTACCGAAAATGGAAACTTTTTTTACTATACGTTCAGGAATATTTATTTCTGAGGGTGAATTGATTGTAATATTATTTATTTCAGCTTTACAATTTTTCGCATCGGTTACTAAAACGGAATAAGTTCCGGGAATAATTCCAGAAATGTTTTGAGAGGTTTTGTCGTTACTCCATGCATATGTATAATTTGGAGTTCCTCCATCAACAGTAATTTCTATGGCACCATCAGCTTTTTCAAAACAGGAAGCATGATGTTGCTGTGTTGTTTTATCACTGATTACTGTTAATGATTTATTGGGTTGGGTTAGGGAGTAAACATGGGATAAAACAGAATCATAACTATCTCTAATTTCTACTTGATATTTTCCCGTTTTAAGCCCAGCTAATATTGGATTTGTTTCGTTTGGAAGCTCTATAAAAGTTTCTGTTGGTTGAGCATTATCTGATTCATACCATTGGTATTGATATTTTTTGATAGCCGCATTGGAATCCAATGTTCCACCTTCAGCTTTTACTTCTATGCTACCGGTTGCATCACCATAACAATTTATATTTTTTTCTGAGATGTCTTTTATTGATAATGTTTTTAGAACGACTGGAACACTAGATTTTGTACACCCTAATCCGTTATTGTCAATTACGGTTAAAACATAAGTTCCATCTCCTAGTTTATTAATATCACTACTATTGGGATTTGGGGCCATGGGATTAGCATCTTTTGTCCAGAAATATTTGTAATTTCCATAACCATTGGTTACAGCTATCGATATAGCACCACCATTTGGATTACTTGGTGTTGGTTGAGATTTTGAATAAAATTGAACGGATAATAAGCTTGATGGGGTAGTAATTGTTTCACTATTTGTGTATGCTTTTAAAGGCGTAGAAATAATTGTTACTGGAAGTGTCTCTGTATCAGTTATAGTATATGTGTACTGACCCGGAGGTAAATTGGTCGCTATATATTTATAAATACCATTACTAGTACTTGTAATTGGTGCTGATACACTATATATATTATTTGAACTATCTTTCCATTCTATTGCATAATTTCCCGAACCTCCTTGTATGTTTAATGTTATTGCACCATCGTTTGCTCCTTTACATTTTTCATCCGTTTTAGTGACATTGCAAGAAATTTCTTCTCTTACTTGGAAAGTTTTTGAGTCATTGGGGCAACTTAAATGATTACTTGTTATTACATAGGTTCCAACAGATAGGGTACCAAGATTATTTATTGTTTCGGTACCTTTTTTGCAAACAGTACTATATCCAGGCGTGCCTGCTAATGGGGCATCAAGGACTATTTGTCCATTATCTGGACCTAAGGCAGTTTTGTTTATTACAGTTCCTGATATTCTAATTGCAGGAGGAGCTTGATTTATTTCTATAGATTGTGGTGCTATTACACAGTTATATGCGTCAGAAACATATATTGTATGGCTTCCAGTGACTAAGGCATTAGTTATGACTGAAGAATTAAAAACTACATTACTTTCTATTATATTGTTATTTAATACACGGGAATATTTATAGGGTGATGTACCACCTTGAGCAGTAATTAGGATTGATCCACTTTCTGTATTACATTTTGGTTGAGTTGCTGCTGCCGTGAAAGTTAATTGAGGTTGACTTTTTACCGTAAAAATAGGAGTCTTAAGTGGTATCGAGCCATTTTTTGGATAAGGACCAATACTTTGAGCTTGATATATGATATAATATGCCCCTGAATTAAGACCCGTAAGTAAATATTTAAGATTTTTAATGTCGGATTTAGATACTATCTTATTCGCTAATGGTAGATTTGTAGCAGAATCATGTACTGTAAAAGAAAGTTCTTTCCCATCCAAAAGTTCGCCGTCAAAAGCTAATTCAACTGATCCAGTCTCTCCATTACATTTTATATCTGTCACATTTATAGGAGTCATTGTTGGGCAAGATAACTTATATGTGAAATTTATAATATTAGATGTTCTTGATTGGTATTGTCTAATAATTTCTTCTTTTTGTCGATTATTAATTTCATTGGCAGCATTCATACATACAATGTCATCTTCACCGTCCCAGTATCCGTCTCCACGATCATCACCCCAAGGGTCTAAAACTGGTACCCATACGGCTTGTGCACACCCGCTGTAATCAGGCCCTGGAGTAAGAGCTTCTCCCAATTTTTCGCCTGCATCGCAATTCATTTCCACCCAAACATAAACAGTTTTGTTGTCATCAGAATCGCTTAGAAAGTCTTTTCCTGAGATTTTTAGAGTAGATTTTAAATTATAAGGAGAAGGGAAGTCTTTAACAGCTCCATCAGCTACTTTGTATTTCCATCGATAATAGCTATTATCAATATTGTCAGGAAGGGTAATAGTTAAATCTTTATTATCACTTAAATACAAAGGTTCAGTTGAGGGAATAATAGTTACAGAAGGTCTCGATGCAATTTTCACTCCACTCAATCCATCACCCGGGGTGGAATTCTGTATATAAGAGCAGGAATTTAAAGAATAAGTTTTATCTCTATTAGCTGGACCACCATTACAGCCAGCAAAAGTTTCCCACCTTATTACTATTCCATAGTTTACCTGTGTGATGGGGTTGTTTTTGGTATAAGTTGTTTCAAAATGAATAGATTCATTCACTTTTCTACCTGTGAAAAGAGAAATTTCGCTTCCGTTTGCATATTTTGTAGATACATTTTTTAATCCATAAACATCACCACAGCAGTTACTACAAGTAGCTATGTAGCCCGCTATATGCAATTTATATTCTGCATTACCTGTTAAGGTTACCTGTCCAAATCCTTCAATTCCAAACAGGAATATAATTAACAAAAAAATATTTCTCATAAAATCTTAAAATTTTAATGTAAAAAATGCCATTTTAGAAATTCGTCCATCTGTAAAGAGTGCTCTTATGGCATATTTATAGATTGTGTTTATCGTAATACTGGAGTCGGATAATTTTTTGGTTTGCGCTGTAACCATTTGCATGAGCTGCATGGGCTCATCTGCATTGGCTTTATAGATTTCAAAGTTTTCAACTCCAGTTGTGGTGTATTCCCATGATAAATCAATACTATTTGTTGTTGGATTGGGCTGGGCATAAAATCCTTTTACAGCTGGCATTACTGAAGATTTAGGAACAAAAACGGCTATTTCTGGAGAGGGATCAGAGGTTAAATTACTTTCATCCTTGGCAAAAATTGAATAATGATAGGTTGATCCCTCAGTACTATTTATATCCTCATAATGTTCTATATTGTCTTTCTTTTCAAATACGGCAATTAAATGATCGCTGTTGTTGTCCTCTCTTCGGTAGAGGTAGTGTGTTGCTACATCTTCACTTTGGCTATTGATCCATTCTAAAGTAACTATGCCATCTTTTATTTCGTAATTGGTAAATACAGGAGGAGTGGGAGGGATTACATCTGGTTTTTTAAGAATCAATACTTCCGAAAAAGGTGACATGTTATAATGGGTATCTACTGCTATGATTTTGTAATAAACTTTGCTATTCAAACTTTTGACTATGACACTATCTTGGTATTTGTTAAATTCATTTGGACTAACCGTTAATTGGCTATATTCTTCGTTTGGATTATTCGCCTTGTATATTCGATAACCCATTAAATCTTTTTCTTTATTGGCATCCCATGTTATTTTTACTATCCCCAAACTATCAATCACTCCTTTCAAATTTAAGGGTTTTGCTGGTGGAATAGAATCTACAGGTTGTACCAGCATTGGGAAGGATGTTCTGTTACTTCCTTGTTTGCCTATGGCAGTTATGGTAAAATAATTGGTAGAAGCTAGTTTGTTGTAAGTTACCGTTCTGTTTTTAGGAGCAATATTTTTTAGTACTGTAGTGTATTTACCATCATCTGCATCGGAACGATTGAGTTCGAAACCAGTGATTTCAGAATCCCCAGCTTCATCAAATTCCCATGTTAATGTTACGGTTTTATCATCTTTAAAATCCTTTACGGTAAGATGCGGTACGAATTGTAAGATTGATTTTCCTTTTCCTGAAACTACTTCTGAATAGGGACCTAATTCTCCAAAAGCGGAAATTCCTTGAATTCTATAACTGTATTGTTGGTTATTGGCAATAGAATCTACATAAAAAATACGATTGTTATTCTCGTTTTCTTGATTCATACTGGTATAGGGTTTATTTGTAATGCGTTCGAAGTGAATTTTATCGATTGCACGTTCTACATAATAGCTTCCATAGGTATTTGCTAATATCTTGAAGTTCCAACTCAGCATAGCACTTTTGTCTGTGAAATGAGCTGTGAAGTCCATGGGTTTGGGTAGGTCTTCATAATCTTTTAGCCCTACAAAAACTCCACCGTATTGTATGTTTAGTTCTTCTGGAGGTACATTAGAAAATACTCTGTAGGTGTATTTTTCGTTTTTTAGTACCGTTTTATCTTCAAAACCCAAACCGGCTTTTTTTGCCATTTCAAAATCCTTGTCGGCAGCAAATAATGCAAATGTAAAACGTTGCTCATTTTCCTCTGATATATTAACAATTGATTCTAATTGGTTTACTCCGGTTACGCCAAAATTTTCGCCATAAAGTGCTTGTGCTATAATGGCTGCATTGTCATTCCCTTCTATAGTTTTCTCCCAATTCTCAAGTGGTTCTGGTTTGAATACTTTGGCTAAAACTACTTTTTCTGGATTAACCAATGTTTTATTGTCTCGGGTTACGGTAAAACGTTCGAGTTGGTATCCATATTTGTTTAGTTTTCTCCAAGCAAGGGCATCACTAGGAGCCCAGCGCAATAAAATTTTGTCTTTTTGTACTCTTACAATGACTTGAATTTGGGATTCTTTTTCAGGAGTTACTTTTTCTATCGAGTTGTTTTTTTGTGCATAAGTTGTGCAGTATCCTAAAAAAAGGAATACTATTATATAATGAAATTTCATGCTAATTTGATTTGTTGAAAGTGAAAATTGAACCTGAACTCGCACCTGCTTGTCCGCCAGGAAGAGTATAGTTTAATCTTATATTGTAAGAGCCGTTATTTATCATTGGAAATTTTCCATTTATGATATAATTGTACTTATCTATCATATCTTTGTTTCCTGAGTTCAAATATTTGTTAACTACTTTGTATTGGATATCAACAAAATCAATTTTATAATAATAAGGTTGATTGTATCGATACGGCAATCTGTCTTTTAGATAAGAACTGGAAGGATTATTTATTAAATTGTCTTGATACCAAGTTAATAATTCAATTCCTTTTGTAGGTGGGATGCCTAAAATTGTGGTGTTTCTTTTCAATTTAAAATCTGATTCTAAAGGATATCCTTTATATATTAGTGGATAAATACTATTAGTGTAATAACTATCATCTAAAATAGCTTCCGCACTTATTAATGGTTTATCTAATGTTTTTGAATTTCCAATTATCTCAATTTCATCAAAAGGTTCTGTTGAAGCGTTTTCAGCATGTAGCGCATGAACATCAGAATATATAATTTCGATATAAGTATTCTTCGGTTTCTTGGCTTCCATTTTTTCTTTAAAGCTTGTATATTGACTGGTGCTAAAATTATATTTCAACATTTCAGTTCCTTCACCACCTATAACAGTTTCATTCAGTTTATTGTTTTTTATTTCTACATTCACATCTGCGGCTAGCTCTTGTTTATCATAGTTTTGTGTCAAGTTGTTGTTAGCATCCTTTTTTGTTTCGAGTGTTATTAAGGATAATGAATAAGGTTTTGCAGTTTTTAAAACGGGTAGTTCTACAGCTACTCTTTTGGTACTATTGTCATAACTTATTGAACTGGTTATTGTTTGGTTTTCGGTTTTATAAAATGCTTTTTGTGATTGTCCAGGTTTCAACTCAAATAAATTAGGTTGTCCTTGTTTTAAAACCACATAAGCTTGCTTACTTTCGTTTAGATAGACGTATTTTTGATCAAAAACAGGGTAGCAATAAGCAATATTATTTTCAGGGATATAATTAGGTGCTTTTCCTGTAGTAAAGTTTTTGACTTCAGTTTCGGTAGCAATTTGGCCTTTGTCATATATCGTAACCCAAGTATTGTTTACATTTTCTTGAAAACTCACTTTTACGGTTAAGGTTAGTTTTGAGCTTTCTGGAAGTATATCATTTGCATTAAAACTTACTAAATCTTTGGTGTTATTCCAGCTCTGGGCTCCAGGTAGGGCCACGCCATCTTTTTTGATAGTAAATTCTTCGAGTTTTAATCTATAGGTTTTGATGCCCTCATCACCTTCAATACTGAAATTTTTCTCTATAGGCATATTAAAACCAACCTGAGGTATGGTAAATACATTGATATCGTCACTGCCTTCGGCTGGGGTAATATCGGCAATAGCCTTTAGTCCTCCTAGTGGAGAGTTGGCTACAAATTCGCATTGAGAACCAAACTCCAATTTAAATCGGAAACTACCTTTTACAGCTCCTCCTAGTAAATCGTAATACCCGCCTAGATATCCTCTAATCCATGCTGGGTTAGGGAGTTTAGCTTGAAGAATGACAGCACCTCCTCCTTTTATGATTACTATTTTTTTATGTATCATAAAGAGTTTCACATCGATTCCCAGTTCACCTTGCAAATAAGCGTATGATTGTCCAGTGGCATACCAACCATTTATACCTATTTGGCCAGTACCTTTACATTGTGCTTCACCATAATTTTTGACCATTACATCAAATCCTAGACCTGCTTGAAAATTAGCATAGAAGGCTAAAAAGTTCAAGTTTCCAGTTTTTAAACTAAAGTCGGAACCAAAAGCAAAGCCTTTACCAGAACCTAACGTACTGGCATTTTCAGATCGCATATAATCTAATGAACCTACATTTAGTTTTAGTATTTCAGCAACAATTGCTGGTGGTGGAGGACTGGCAGGAATATCGTCTCCCATCATGAAGTAACCACCCGCTTCAACGGCTATTGAGCCAATTCCCATTTTTAATCCTAGCCTATCGGTAGGAGTACCCATTCGGATATACCATTTATTTGGGGCAAAATGGAGTACTGCCCAGCCTGCTCTATTTTCTGAAGCTCTTCCTTTAATGAAACCACCCGGAGTGTCTATATATAAGTCAAATGACCCATGTAGTGTGCTTGATCTAAAATCATATTCAATAGCAGCAAAAGCATTGATACCCATAGATTGCTTTACAGTATTAGGATACAGCTGCTCTGCTGCTTTTGATAAATCAGAAGTTTTTAAGGCCTCTAATGCTGCTTTTGCTAATAATGATTCGTTTTCTGTAACTGCTTTTAGAGCACCTTTCAATTCGTCTGCACCTGGTATTTCAAAGGGCTGCATGACATGGCCTTCTCCATAAATACTAATTCTATTGATACCATTAGATTTGTTAAATGCAATTTCAAATCCTGCTCCACCCCAAAAAGCATCTGCTGTGGCGGTTCCTGCAAATTTGATCATTGCTTTTACCGCAAGACCAGAATCTGAATCTGGAACATAGTTGGATCCAGAAGCAACAAATTTGGAACTAAATCCCTCTTTTCTCATTCTGTAATAAGCACCTCCTGCAAATCCTTTGAAAGTAATTGCTCCAGCTGGAATGTTCAATCCATCAACCATAGCATCTACATACCAATATCTGAAATCATCTTTTTTTCCAAAAATGGCGTTAGCTTCTACTGCGATTCCTCCTGAAAATTCAGCAGCAAGATTTCCTTTAAAGCCTTTTCCATATACAGGATCGTTATCCATTATGGTAATATTTCCTTTAAATTTGGCACCACCTAGATTGGCATCTATCTTTATTGCCTCAAAATTTAAATGATCGAATTTCCATTTTTGAATTCCTTCATTTTCGGCAAATTTTCCAACGATATTAAACTTAGTTCGACCGTTGAATTGGTCTTTCATCAAATTAACTGATAAATCTATTTTTAGAGTAGCCGAAATATCATCAGCAACAATTGCTATTTCATGAATCGTAATTGGGAAATTAGCAACTTTGGAAGATTTTGGGTCATTTTCGGCTTCATTTTTATAACCAAAATAGTCAGCTTTAAAAACAGGAGTAACCGTTTGTAATTGTAGCTTTTCAAATTTTATTCCTTCAAATGCTGCAATCTCTTTCTTTTCAACTTCTTCTTTAGTTTCTGTAGTGCTTGTAGCATCTGGAGTTGGGGTGTTATTTCCTTTTATGGCAATACTACCATTCAAAAGTGCTTTGGGTAAAAATTTACCGTCTTTAACTTTTAATTCCACATAGGAGCCTCTATCGATTTTTGCTGTAGCTTTAAAGACTTGAAAGCAAAGATTGTTATTGACTTCTGCTTTTAATAGGTATTCTTTGTCTATAGGATTTATTATGGCTGTGTATCCAATTTCTCCTTGCGAATCAAAGGCACATTTCTTGGATTTATCTGAAACAGGTAGAACGATTGCCCCACCAAATCCTCCAGAAACTAAGGCATTGGCTCTAAATTTTAGATTAATATTGTTTACAGAAAATGCCCATCCACCTGCTGATCCTTGATCGATGTTTAATATATTGTTTCCTGTGAAATTTCCTGAAACCCCCATTCTGTCTATTAGCAAATCGGTAGCTTGAAAGCTTACTCTTCCTTTGCTGGAACTAAATTTAAATTCTTCGGGAAGTGTAATCAACAGGGATTTTACATAAAGTCCTCTCCATAGGTTTTCGCTCCCGGGAACTAAATAGTCTTTGGCATAATTATCGGGCCAGACAACATTTTCTGAATTTCTTAAATCACTTAAATCTATTACCGCTTTGTTGAGTTCAAAATAAGTTCCTTTGAATGAGGTTAATTGAAATTTAGGCAACGAAATGTCCATTAATATGTCATTCCAATTGGATACAGTTGTTTTAAAGGAACCTGTTACTCGTTGAGTTTTGCCTATTACATTATTTGATTCGTCAACGGGTTCTATGATTGATCTTGAAAATTCTACATCTGCGGTGATGCCTAATTCTTTAAAGCCATTACAGTCAATAGTTACATAGGTTTTGTTCTCAACTGCACCTGTGTTCATATTCATTCCACCCTTCAGAATCAATAAGGCTTTGTCGCCGCAAATCTTTAAAGGAAAATCTCCAAGTAAGACTAATTTTGTATCTCCGATTAAACCTCCTTTATGAGAAAGTTTGATGTTGTTGGCTCCAAAAAAAAGTTCTTTTTGTTTACCAAGTGAATCAGTTTGTGGAACTATGATTCGGACAAAGGCTGTTAATTCGGTATATTCTGGTGTGAACTTTGCATTGCTAATCCCCAGCATGTATTGGGTTTTATTAACCGTTTTTTTGATACCGATTGGCAACATCGAAAGATTTTTTTGTGCTAATAAATCGATATTGTTGTTGGTACTGTCAATTTTTTTAAAAACTGCCATGGCGGTTTTTAAATCTTCATTTGTTCCAGAGGCAATTGGGTAATTTTTCTTGATGAAGCTTTCTGTAAATTCGCTTTTAAGAAAAGTGGATGCAGTTTTTGGAATAGTAATTTTTGAGTTTGTATTTAAAACTATTTTTGATTTACTATTTTTTGGGTGGTTTATTGTATCTGTTAATGTGTTCGAGAAACAATTTAAATTTATAAATAACAATAAAAGTATTGTGAAATATAGGTTAGGGGTATTTTTATTCAATTTATTGCAGATGTTGATTATAAGAAAAAAAACATAAAACGTATATTTTGTTAGATATGTTTATGGAGCGGCAAAACTAGTTGTTTAATTTTTTTTTAACAAGAAATAATAGCCCTTTGTTGGATGAAATTCAAGGAAAATCTCATTTAAACTTTTTATCAATATAGATTTTCTTAATGCTTTGTTATTGAGTTATTTTGATAGGAATTCGAAGAGTCAAACTGAGCAATTTTTTTTAAGTTATCTGTTGTTTGAAGGAATATTAGGACGCAAAATTATTTTTGCCTAGTAGATTGTGAATTTTGAGTTGGAGTATTGGTTCTGTAAAATGAATATACCAGCCCTTAGATTTACCTAACAAAAAAGCTTAGATCACTTCAGAAAAAAATGTATTATAAATAAAATAATTCGATTTTGTTTAATATTTTAAAGGATTATTTTTGGGGAAAAGCTGCTCCTTATTATATTTATTAAGGTTCAATTTATAGATTTCTGAACCTTATTTTTTAAAATATTTATTGAAGTATATTTTACTTAAATGTGTTTTGGGGTTATATATTTGACTTTTTTTAAGTTTAAAAAGAGAAATATAGTTTTTATATCATAATATTATAAAAAATCAGAATATAGACTTTGAAGATTGAATTTGTTTTATATATTTGAGCTTTGATAGATTTATTTCATTATTAAAATATAATTGCAAAAAATACAATATATTAGTTTTTACCGATAAAATTTACAACATGGCATTAAAGGGGCTTTTTAGAAAAAAAACAGTTCAGGATATTTTAAAACAGGTCGAAAAGAACAATTTAGAAGGACATGATGCTTTAGGAAAACATTTGACAGCTAAAGATTTAACAGCTTTTGGAATTGCAGCCATTGTTGGTGCAGGTATTTTCAGCACCATAGGAAAAGCTAGTTTTGATGGAGGCCCAGCAGTAATATTCTTGTTTTTGTTTACGGCTGTTGCCTGTAGTTTTGCGGCTTTTGCTTATGCAGAGTTTGCTTCGATGGTTCCGGTTTCAGGGAGTGCTTATACGTATTCTTATGTAGCTTTTGGAGAATTAATAGCCTGGATTATAGGTTGGGCTTTAATTATGGAATATTCGGTTGGTAATATAACAGTTGCGATATCGTGGAGTGATTATTTTACAGGCTTACTCTCCAGCGGAGGGATCGATTTACCGCAGTGGGTACAAATGGATTATTTAACAGCTTCTAATGGGTTTAAAGATGCTACTGCCTTAATGGAAGGAGGGAAAACTTTTGAAAACTTAAGTGCTGGGATGCAAGATGCCTACACGGCTTGGACAACATCACCTATGATTGGTTCTTTTCATTTTGTAGCTGATTTGCCAGCACTTTTAATTATTGTTTTGATTACGGCATTGATTTATAGAGGGATGAAAGAATCTCGTAATGCAAGTAACATCATGGTTGTGGTCAAACTTTGTATTGTTCTTTTAGTAATTGCTGTTGGTATATTTTATGTAGATATTGATAACTGGCATCCTTTTGCACCGAATGGAGTTTCGGGAGTTTTAAAAGGAGTTTCGGCGGTGTTCTTTGCTTATATAGGTTTTGATGCTATTTCAACAACTGCAGAAGAGTGTAAAGATCCACAACGTGATTTGCCAAGAGGGATGATGTGGGCGATTGTTATTTGTACTCTTTTATATATAGCTATTGCATTGGTTCTTACAGGAATGGTTAGATATAATACTTTGGATGTTGGTGATCCATTGGCTTTTGTGTTTGATCAATTGCACTTAAAATGGATGTCAGGAATTATTGCAGTGAGTGCAGTAGTTGCTATGGCGAGTGTTTTATTAGTTTTTCAAATGGGACAACCTCGTATCTGGATGAGTATGAGTCGGGATGGTTTATTGCCAAAAAAATTCTCTACGGTACATCCTAAATTCAAAACACCTTCTTTTGCTACAATTGTAGTAGGTTTTGTGGTAGCGGTGCCAGCTTTATTTATGAATTTAACAATGGTTACAGATTTATGTAGTATTGGTACTTTGTTCGCATTTGTTTTGGTTTGTGCTGGAGTTTTGGCTTTGCAAAATAAAACAGATATTCCAAGAGGAAAATTCAAAACGCCTTATATCAACTCAAGATACATCTTTCCTTTATTAATTGTAGTTGCTTTGGTTATTTCTTTTGGATATAATAAAAAAGCAACAATGGGATTCATTACTAATGAGACTAAAATCAATGATTCACAATTTATTATTACTTCGCTGAATAAAGAGGAAACACAAAAAGTATATAATTATTTACTAAGCATCGAAGGAAAAACAAGCACAACCGAGAAACTTGATGTTGAGCATTTATTGAGCCAATACCAAGAGGATGATGCTAAATATGAAAAGGTGGTTGCCGGATTACCTATCTCAGATTCTATAAAATATGAAAGCGGATTTGATTTGTTTAAACATAAAATACCAATGTGGATTTTCTTGATTGTTATCGTTGGATTGGTGTTTTGGTCACATAAAGAAAACTTGTCTTTAATTCCGCTTTTGGGCTTAATCTGTTGTTTGTATATGATGGCAGAGTTAAGTGTTTGGAATTGGATTTATTTTAGTGTCTGGTTGATTATTGGATTGATTATTTACTTTAGTTTCAGTAGAAAAAACAGTAAGCTTAATTTAGAGAACTTAGATAACAATCAAGATTAGTCTTTTATTTGATATCACACTTTATTATAAAAAAAATAATGCAAAGTAGAAAAGACTACTTTGCATTATTAAAAATTGATAATCAGTTTTGTCTAAAAACTGGCTGATTATTTATATAGCAGCTGTATTTTGTGCAGTGCTTGCTCCTGGCCATAAAACTTGAGCCCCTACTACGTATGCCAATTGTGCTGTTGCAGATATTGGAGTTGTATTTCCAACAGGTGTCATAGTTATAGTCACAGTTTGTTTTTGGCTATCTTGTGATGTTACACATTTGTAGTAAGATTGAGATCCTCCACCTAGAGGAATTCCTAAGAATGATACTCCCCAGCTTGAGTTTTCTTTAAATACAGATTGGAATGCAGAATAATCAGCAGTACTGTATGTCAAACTAATTATAGGTTGTTGACTGATCATTAATCTTGATAAAGTTCCAAAATTTCCATTTACGCCGAAGTTATAACTTGGTGTAGGAGAGAATTGATAACCACTTTGATCTGGAGTTGGATTAGCAGCATCTTGAATTGGATCTGGATTCCACCATCCGGCACCTGTTGAGATATCATAAGAACTTGGTTTAGGAGTAACGGTTGTAACTCCATTAAAAATCATACTTACAGTGCAAGTTGTCAAGCTTGATGCAAAATCATACATGTTGTAACTTACCCCACCACTTGCGTGAAAGCCTAAGAAAAAGTTTGAGCTGCCAATAGAAGCTCTTCCTGATGCAGAAACTTGTACTTCAGTTGATGAATAGTTTAATACATCTAAACTAACAGAAAAACTTCTTCCTGTACCTGAAGCAGGCAAAAGATTATTTTGGATCACAGCAGTAGATTCAGCTATATCAATTCTAGGTACAATTTGAGTTGCACCAAGATTGCTAATAGTTTGCATAAATCCAGGTTGTACGCTAGTAGGTTTTATTGCTGGATTTACATTGTTTCTCGTTTGATTTAATTGATTATTAAAACTCACAACAGCATTTTGAATATTTGCTACTGAACTTGAATTTCCTAAATAAGTCATCAAATCATTTACTACCGTATCACCCCCAATTGGAATATTTGGTAATAAAGCAAGAGGATTGGTACTATTTCTAAATTGAGAAAGAGTAAGTCCTGGATTTCCCCAGCCAATTACCTGAGTCATTATATAATTTAATTGTGCTGTTTGTGTACTACCAACTGTAGATGGGAATTGCCCAAAAGCAGCAATCCAATCTGTTATTGTAGTATTTACAGTAGCTGCATTTGCTAAGTTTGCAGCATTTAATTTAGCAGCATCTTGAGTACCCAATACGTATGCTGTAGATAGCAAAACATTGTAGTAAGAAGTGGTCAAAGCACTACCATTAGTGCCTACATAATCTCTTTGATAAGCGAATATATTGTTTAACCAGATGTAGGTTGCTTCTACAAAGTTTGTACCTGATTGCCAAAACCAAGGAAAGTCTCCAATAGAAGCTTCGTTAACTGGGATTAGATTTGGCATGTTTAATGCAGTTGCTACTGGTGCAGCTCCAATTTGAATCTGATCAAAGACCAAACTTGCTAAATCGGATGTAGAAATTGCTTCTAATTCTAAAACATCATTTTTTGGGGTTACGTTGTTCATATTTTTTTTTGTTTAGTATTTACCTACTCTGTAAGCTTTTCGGATACCGCTTGTTATAAATTAACATCTCAAATTTATAAAATCAGTATGTGGAAAAATTACGTAAAAATACCTGTTTTTGTGTTTTAAATTGTTGTTTTTTAGTGTTTTATGTTTTTTATTGAAGCTGCTAGGTTATTGATTTGAATTTAAAAAGTTCAAAAAAAGTTAGGTAAGATTAACGCAGTTCTGTATGTTTTTTAAGAAAAACCCTGTTTTTTTTTGAAGTGTAGATAGAAATGTGGGTTGGAAGATTGTCGTTCAAAAATGCTAATATTATATTCTTGAATTTATGCTAAAGTGGTTTATGTAATTGTGATGATGGCATGAAAAAGGTTT